>JACCQS010000298.1 GCA_013814015.1 Geodermatophilaceae bacterium
GACTGTCGAGATCGAAGATCGGTGGGTTGCGATCGCTGTCGACGTACGAGGCGGCCAACGGACCGGTGGCAAGGCGCTGCATCTCGGAGAGGACTCCGCGCGCGGTCTCGGTATCCATGTGGGCGAACGCGCCGACGCCGAAACGGTCCTTGGTGTCCAGCACCTCGAACAGGTTGAACTCGAGATCGCGAACATCCGCGACGTAGTGGCTCATATCGACTCTTTCGATCGGGCGACCCCGGTCTCGGGGTTACTCGTCAGTAACATAACCTGGCTGACGCGTCGGTAAACGACATTGCCTGGGTGGCGTGCATCACTGTGGCTCGCCTGCAACACCGGAGGCGGGGCTGTTGACCTCAGCCTACAGGTGCCACTGGAGGTACTCGGACTCAGAACGGCATCCCCGGCAGACCCGCCAGCAGCGAGCCCGGTTCCGGTCCGGTGACCGGCAGCAGGATCGGCGTCGCACCGGCATCGCGATAGGCCGAGCACAGCTCCGGCAGCTGATCGGAACCGGTATAGAAGCGGTGCACGAACGCCGCCGGCAGCGCGTCCGGCGCCTCTCGCAAGCGTCGCTGCCCCGCCAGTTCAGTGACCAGGGCGACGGCCTCGCCGTACCCGAGCGTCGTGAAGTGTCGGGCGTACGGCGCGGCAAGGCAGTAAGCCGTGAGGTCGCGCCGAGCCCTGCCCTCGGACTCGGCATCCACCAGTACCCAGACGTAGGCGAGCACGGTCTTGTCCGCCGCCGGCTCGGGCACGGTTTCCGGCGGCGCGAAGTTGACGATCACACCGTCGCCGCCGGTCATGCCGAGGTCGACCATCCTCGGTCCCAGGGCGCCGAGCAGGATGCGCACCTGGGCGCCGGGCGGCTTGGGCAAGGCGAACGAGCCGCGCCGCCCGCCGTCGAGGATGGCACGGAGGTTGGTCAGCCGCTCACGCGTACCGATGACCGATGCGTCGAACGTGGCGCCGTGCCAGCCGCCCACGATCTGTTCGGTCGACGTGCCCACGCCGAGGTAGTACGTCGTACCGGACAGCGCCGCGGCCGTCGCCGCGCCCATCGCGATCGAAGAATCGGTGGCTGCGGCCAATGGGACGATCCCGGTGCCGAGCGGTACACCGGGCCGACGGGCAGCCAACGCGGCGGTCAGGGCAAGTGCGCTCGTGGCGCATACCTCGGTCGACAGGACTGGTGCGTATCCGGCGTCGATGACTTCCTCGAGTACTTCCACGGCCCGAGCGCCATCCAGCGGCAGCGCGCCGGACAGTGCAAAGCCCACACCCGCCATCCTTGGACCCTAGTCAGGCAGGAATCAGCCGAGTTCACTCGCGTACGCCGTAAGCGATCGGTTGTACCGGGTGAGATGCGGGGCCAGCGCCGTCAGGGCCAGCGACACCGCCTCGCGATCCCGGCCGACGCTGGTCAGTGCGAGGGCCAGAAAGGCGCGCACGGCGTCGTCGAGATCGTCCGAGCCGTCGTCGGAGCCTCTGTCGAGTTCGGCGGTGAGCAATGTGACGCTCTGCTCTGCTTTCCCGAGGTGGCGAAGCGAACTGGCCAGCTGGATCACCGCCCGACGCCGACGTTGTCCGGAGAGTCCCAGTTCCAGCGCCTGCCGGTACCGGTCGACGGCGAGGTCAGGGTGCCCGGTGGAATCGAAAGCGGAGGCCTGCTCGAACGGACCGATCGGATCTCCCTGCGCACGCTCGGCCACCAGGCCGTCCATCGCCCTGCGGAAGTCATCCGCGCCGAGATCGTCGATCGATGCCCACAACAGCGCCAGCCGTCGCTCCCAGTCCGCTTCATCCATTCGTTGAGCCTGACAGCCCGGTCCCTGACCCGCAGATGAGTTTCCGTCGATGGGCGGCGGCTCAGGCCCGGCGTTCGCCAAGATCGTGAGCGCCGGAGGTGCAGTCCGACTGCATCCAGAGCGCTCACGATCATGAGTCCGGCGGCATGACTCATGATGCTGGCCTCCGCAGCGACAATGAGCGGTGTGGCGCAGGTGGGATCGACAGTGGCGGACGAGCTGCTCGCGGCGACCGTGGCCGGTCTGCGGCCTGCCGAGCACGGTTACCTGGTGGCGGCCGGCGAACCGCTACCGGTTTGCTTTGCCCTCGTTGACGACCCGGAGTGGCTGAATACCCAGATCGGTCTGCAGGCCCAGCGGTGGCCGACCGTCGATCGTCGGGTGCTGGCCACGCTGTGGTGGTACTCGGTCTCTCAGGTCTTCCTCACTCCGACGGTCGCCTCGATGTTGGTGACCGGTCAGGCACTCTCGCCAAGGCCGGCCGACGTGGAGATGCACTGGCTGCCCGACGGGAGGGTGTTCACCGCTCGGTCGACGGCCGTGCTGGATCGCGGCAACGACGTACGGTCGGTCGCCGCGGCGCTGCGGGACAGCCTCGATCTGGCCATTCCGGCCGTCGCCCGGGCCGGCGCGGGACGAGAGCGACCGCTCTGGGCGATCGCCACGGATTCGCTGGCCAACCGGCTGCTGTTGGTCGGCCGGGCACGCGGCGAGGTCGACCGGGCGACAGCGCTGGCCGGAACGCTGGCCGAGTTGATCGGGGCACCTATGCCTGCGCCCCGGTACGTCGACGTCGATCGGCGCCCACCCAGACAGGGCCAGGTGCGGTTCGTACGGCGGGGCTCGTGCTGTCTGGTGTACCTCGAGCCAGACGAAGCGAAATGCACCTCCTGCCCGAGACTTCCGCCTTCCAGCAGACAGGCGCTAATCAGAACCGCGGCCGACTTCGCCTGATCGCCACCAGAACATCAGGTAACCGGTCGCAAACGACATGTTTCGGCCCGACTTGTTGCCGTTTCTGACCGGTTAGCTGTTCGGTTCGAAGGTCACGACCGGGTCGAAGGCGGCCTTGCGTCCGGCTCGACGCAAAGCTCGGAGCACCGGAGCGGCGGTGAGTGCGACCAGGATTGTCACGGTGATGGCGCGCCCGAGATCCCAGCCCAGCGAGGTCGAGAAGGAAAAGGCGGCGAAACGAGTCAGGTTGTCCACCACCGCATCCCCGGGCACGAACGACACCGACGTGGTGGGGCCGAGTCCGAACGGCCAGAACGACAGGTTCATCACGAACCCGTAGAGCAGGCAGGCCATGGCGGCGTAGGCACACAGCAGCGCCACCTCCCGCCGGCCGCGTACGGCGGGTAGCAGACCGGCGCCCAGACCGATCCATGCAGCCCCGAGCATCTGGAAGGGCAGCCACGGGCCGACTCCTCCGGTGAGCAGCGCCGAGGCGAACAACGTGGTGGCTCCCTGGACGAAACCGAAGCCTGGCCCGAATGCCCGCCCGCCGAGGATAAGGATGAAGAACAACGGCTCGACGCCGGCCGTACCGGCTCCCAGTGGCCGCAATGCCGCCCCGATCGCCGCTAGAACACCGAGCATCGCAACCGCTTTGGCGTCCATGCCACCATCGGCGAGAAGAGCCAGGACGACTGCGACGACCAGCAGCAACATCGCCCCGAAGATCAGCGGCGCATCCAACCCATGCGCGATGCCAGAGTCGCGGGAGACCAGCAGCGGCCAGCCGAAGGCGCCGATGCCGAAGACGGTGGCGACGACCAACGCCGTAGCCGACTTTGCCCCGATGCGCACCGGTCGGGGATCTCGACCGGCGATGAATTGGCCGGCGGAGGCGGTGCTCGTACGGGCCAGGCTCATCGGAGCGCCTCGGGCGCGGACAGCACGTCCGCTTGGTCCGCTCGGCCCGCTCGGTCCGCCCGAGCCGAGTGAAGCGGATCACCGGCCCGCAGCACCGCCTCGACCTGGCGAACGGTCAGCCATGTCCCGGGCGCCAGGATCTTGGCGACCTGCGGGGCGTAGGTCGGCGAGGACAGCACCACCTCAGCTGTCGGAGCCTCTGTGATCACCTCGCCGTCGGACAGCACCGCCACGCGGTCCGCGGTCGCGGCCACGAACTCGACGTCGTGACTGGTCAGTGCCACGGCGGTGCCGGTCCGGGCGAGACCGGTGAGCATCTCGGTGAGTCGGTCCTTCGCGGCATAGTCCAGGCCGCGGGTCGGTTCGTCCAGCAGTATCACTCGTGGCCCGCCGGCCAGCTGAATCGCCACGACCAGGCTCAGCCGCTGGCCTTCAGACAGGTCCCGGGGATCGGTCTCGGTCAGCAGACCGGGGATCAGCCGGGTGAGCAACGCCAGGGTGCTGCCGGGTGCAATTCCGGATTCGCTGTCGGCCTGGGCGCATTCGGCCTCGACGGTGTCGAGGTAGAGCAGATCCCCCGGCTCCTGAGGCACCAGGCTGACCAGCCGCCGGCGGGCCCGAGCGGAGACACCGTGCACCGGGTCGCCGTCCAGGGTGACCGTGCCGCGCTCAGGCCTCAGTCCGCCCTGTAGCGCAGCGAGCAGCGTGGACTTGCCGGCGCCGTTGCGGCCCATGATTGCCAGGACCTCACCCGCGTGTACGTCGAGGTCCACGCCGCGCAGCACCGCCGGGCCGTTGCGATAGCGCTGCCAGACGCCGTGCGCGCTCAACAGCGGATCACCGGTCGGCGGTTTCGCGGCCGACGACTCCTGTACGGCCGGTGCCACGTCTTCCAGCCGCTGTACGAGCGCAGGCGCCAGACGACGGGCGTCGCGTACTGAGACCGGCAGCGGCGACCAACCAGCGAGCTTTCCCAGCGCCACGACCGGTGGCACGACGAGGCTTTCGGCCAGCACCTCACCCGGGAGGCCGTACCGCACCGGATCGCCGGGACCGGTGAGGCTGAGGACTGAATCGGCGTACTGCACAACGCGTTCCAGTCGATGCTCGCTGAGCAGCACGGTGACGCCGAGATCGTGGACCAGGCGATGCAGTGCGGCCAGGACGTCCTCGGCAGCGCCTGGGTCAAGCGCACTGGTGGGTTCGTCGAGGACGAGAACCTGTGGATGAGCGGTCAGGGCCGCCCCGATGGCCACCCGTTGCTGTTGACCAGAGGACAACTCGGCCAACGACTTTCGGCGTACGTCGGCCAAACCCAATAGGTCGAGGGTCTCCTCGACTCGGCGGCGCATGACCGCGGGTTCGAGGGCCAACGACTCCATCACGAAGGCAAGCTCGTCCTCGACCGAGTCGGTTACGAAACCGTCCATCGGCCGTTGACCGACCGTCCCCACCACGTCGGCGAGTTCGCGGGGTGGGTGCGTTCGGGTGTCCCGGCCACCGACCAGGACTCGGCCGCGGAGCAGCCCACCGGTGAAGTGCGGGACATGTCCGGTCGCGGCGCCGAGGAGTGTGGTCTTCCCGGAACCGGTGGGGCCCACGACGAGGCAGAACTCTCCTGGAGGCAGCACCAGGTTGACGTCGGTCAGCGCGTCGGAGGTGGCCCCGGCGTAGCGGACGCTCACATTCTCGAAGCTGATCATCGTGCCGAGATCCCCTTGGCGGTTATGGCGGAAACCGCCAGGTTTTCGGCGCTGCCGCGGACGGTCTCGCTGGCCGGTGGCTCGACCGGCGTGCTCGCGATTCCCGGTAGCGCCGCGATCGCGATGCCCACCAACGGGAGCAGGGCCAGCTGCGGCCAGACCAGCGGAAATGTGCTCGGATGACTGACCGAGTCACCGCGCATCTCGGTCAGGACGAACAAGGCCGCAATCGCCAACCCGCAGACCGCGACCAGAGCAGAGCGCAGGTCGAAACGATCCGGTCGGTAACGGCTGCGCACCATCCGCCGAGAGCCGACCACCAGGCCGATCACACTCGCCGCCACGCCGACGACCAAGGCGGGTACGGCAACCGAGCCGGGAGTTGCCGCGTCGAGCAGGCCGTACCCGGCCAGGCACAACCCGAGCAGTCCGGCGAGCAGAAGCGCGGCACTGGTACGGCGCGCGCCCACGGTCAGCGAGCCGACCCGGCCGTACCCCCTCGCGTCCATTGCGGCCGCCAGCGCGACCGCGCGTCCCAGCGCCTGATCGAGCACCGGCATCGCGATCGACCGGAACGCCCGAAACCCGCGCGCGCTCGTACCGCGCAACTGCCGGGCACGGCGAACCCGTACGGCCGATTCGATCAACGCCGGTGCCATGCTCACCGCGACCACGACGACCAGCCCCGCCTCGTAGAGCGCGCCGGGGAGAGACTTGAGCAGTCGGCGCGGGTCGGCAAGGGTGACCGCGGCGCCGACGCAGACCAGCAACGTGGCCAGCCGCATCCCGTCGTACACCGCACTGGCCAGTCCCTCGGCGGTGACTGCCCCACCGATCCGGATGCCGGCCGACCACTCGGGCAGCACGATCTCGGGCAACCAGACCAGCACGGTCTCGCCGTACCCGCCGCCCAGGACGATGTGGAAGACGGTACGGAGCGCCACGACGACCAGGCCGAAGATCAGGTACGCCCGAAACCCCCTCGCCCAAGTCGTCATCGGTCGCCGAGCGGCGACGACGAAAGCGGCCACCGCCACCAGAAGCAGCAGGAGGAGCGGATTCGTCGTCCGGCTCGCCGCGGCCGCCAGACCCAGCGCCCAGACCCACCACGCCATGGGGTGCGTCGGCAGCCGGGTTCTGAACAGCCGGGCGCCGGCACGGCGTCTGCGCCCGCCGATGACGGGGGGCGTACGAGTACTGATGCTCACGTGATCACGGCTCGGGTCAGGGCCCCGTCCCGGGCGGTACGGAGTTGCGTCGCCGGTATTGCCAGTAACCCGCGCCGCCGAGTACAGCCAGGCCGGCGACTGTGCCGAGCACTGCCCACGGCGGTCCGGCTGGCACCGAGTCCGAGTCCGAGGCCGAATCCGACGCGAGGCCACCATCCGGGGCGGGGCTTGCGGCGGTGAGGTCTTCAGACGCTGAGGTCTCGGGCTCTGCTGTCCCAGCTGCTGCACCGGACTCGACGGCGGGCGGCTCTATTCCGGGTGTGGCGTCGGCACCGAATGACCACCCTTCGACATCGCCCGGTGCCGGGTCGCGCGAGCCGGCGCCAGCGGTGCTGTAGGACCAGGTCCCACCCATGGTCGCCGACCAGTAGGCCCAGTACGCCGATGCCGGCGGAATTCGCCGGCATGGGTCTGCAGCGGGAACGTCGTTGATCCGGCACACGAAGGGCTGCCCGGACACCGGTGTGACGCTGAACCCGGCCGCGGCAAGGGCGGCGAAGCCACTGTCGACGTCGTCGATGCAGGCGGTCTGAGTGCCGCCGCCCAATTCGTTGAAGGAGACCACGACTGCGATCTGGGTGGCCGGACACCCGACCGCTGCGGCTGGGGTCGCGAACGGTGCAGTGGTCACCAAGCCGATGCCGAGCCCAAGGCCGAGGCCGAGCCGGCCCAAGCGAATGGACCTGGTTCCGGATCGGGCTCGGGCTGCGGTCACGTCGAGGTCGACGTTCGGGAACGTCGTAGGAGCAGCAGGACGACCAGACCGAGGACGAGGACACCGGCACCGACTGCCAGCCAGCCACCGAGCCCGAATCCCGTCGCCGAGTCCTGCCGACTCGCGCTGTCCTGGCTGGTCTCACCGCCAGCGGTGCTCTGCCCGGCAGGGTCATTCTCGGTCCCGAGTCCGTACGCGACCGGGTCGGCCGGCGCGGCCAGGTCGGCCAGTGCGATTCCGGCGACCCCGAGTACCGCCTGTGGCGTGGCCCGGCCGGCGGTCAGCGCGTCGAAACCGGTGGCGTCGAAACCAAAAGCCCCTCGTTGCTCGGCCGGTTCGTCGGTACCCATCTGCAGGGTGAGCAGCCACTCGACCGCTTGATCGGCCGCATCGTCCTCGCCCAGGCCCCGCAACGCGGGTACTGCTACACCGGTGCTGTTGGCATTCCCGGTGCTGTTGGGGTCCCCGGTGCCAGAGCCGCCCAACGATCCATCGTCGGCCTGCTGGTCAAGTAAGAAGGCTCCGGTCCGGCCGGCCTCGTCGTCCCGGTCGGCCACCAGAAATGCCTGCGTGGCAAGGGCGCTAGCGTCGACCTCGCCAGTGGCGCAGGGCAGCACACTCAGGTCTGAGACGAAGCCGCCATCGGCGCACTGGACGCTGACGAGGAAGTCCACCGAGGCCGGGGGAGCGCCGTCAGGGCCCGCCCGATCCAGAGCGATGACGGCCAGCGCCTGGGTGATCGGGCTGCTGAAGTCACCGAAGCCTGAAACATCGCTGAATCGCCCATCAGCCGCCTGTTGGGCAAGCAGCCGGGTCACGAGGTCCTGCCCACCGAAGTCGATTGCCTCCCGGTCCATCACGTCGGCGACCAGGATCAATTTGGCCAGGGCACCCGCATAGGACTCAGCTGTCCCGTCCCCGGTGTAGGTAGCGACCTGGCTCTCGAGCCAGTCCGTCGCGGCTTCGGCGGCATCGCCGGCCGAACCCGAAGCGGCGAAGGCCAGGACCGCGTCCGCAGTCAGACCCGGGTCGGGAGAGACCTCGGTGGCCGGGTCGATCATCCCGTCGGAGTTCGTGTCGAAGGAGGAGGTGAGGTACTGCCCGTCCACGAGTTCCCCGCTCAACCAACCGGCGGCGGCATCCGCAGGATCGGTGGTCAGTGGCTCGGTGGGCGGTGCGGCGCCGGCACTGGGCGAAATCAGCACAGCCAGCAAGCCGAGGACAGCAACGAGAGCGGCGCGCCCGACGTAGGTGGATGACAAAGCGCGCGAAACGATCGGAACGGGCATGGGGGCCTCTCGGTGAGCGATCCGACGAAGAGAAGGCCCTGGCCCCTCGAACGAAACCCCCTTGCGCGTGTGGTGCAACGCGAAGGGGGCGGCGCAGGTGAGGTACCTGAGCTCCGCCCCGCAGACCTCGGCGTGATGGAGTCGCTCGTACGGGGCAGGTAATCGGGCTCGTCGGGCACGCCTCGGGCGTCTCGACCTACCGCTGCGGGTCAGCGC
>JACCQS010000309.1 GCA_013814015.1 Geodermatophilaceae bacterium
GTCCATCGGGCAGCCTTTCGACGAGGGTGGCGGACGGTTCGAGGGTACCCCGCCTACGCACCTCGACGAAGGCGATCAGCGCGCGTCGTCGGACACTGCTCATAGCCGGTGCAACAGAACGACGCCACCGAATGATCGGTCTCAGCAACGCGGACGAGCGCACATATCGGCAGTGATGATCGCGGTGCCGGGTTGGTCCGGCTAGAGAATGGGCGGGGCTCGGCGGCGGACTCTCCTGCGGCGACGGCCGGGGCACACTGTCGGGCGCCGTGCAGAGGTCGCCAACGAGTCCCGCTCGATACGGTGGAGGAGTGAGCAGCGATGCCCGGGACGGCGGTACACAATGCGGCAATCCTTCCTGCGGGCGGACGTGGCCTGCGGGAGCAACTGCGTGCCCCGAGTGCGGCACGCCGGATCGGATGGTCACAGCGGTCTTGTTCGCTGGCGTCACCGTTTCGGTCGGTCGTGTCGAGCGTCAGTTTGACGAACTTGGCTTTCGACTGCGTTGGTCCGAAGTCGTGAATGGACCCGATGGCGAGCGCATGTGGGTAGTCCGTGTTCTCGACTCCGCTGGCCAACAAGTCGCCGCCGCAGCACATGAGGATTCCGAGAGCGCCCTACTTGACGTCGCCGCGACGCTCCTGCCGCCGACGGCCGGGCTGGACGGCGAGCGCACGTCGTAGAGCTTGTTTGAGAAGTTCCGGGCTGACGGATATCGCAGAGCCCAAAGGCATTCCTTAGAGAGAGGTTGCGCATGCCAACACCCAGTTCCGACGCCACGCCGACGGGCCGCTGTCAACGACACTGAACGAGAGCGCCGAGTAAACGACGGGTGAGACTCCGGTGAGCACGCGCCATATCGGCACCTCAGCGTGCCCACGACGTGGCGGTCTGGTCTGGGACCGCCTGAGGCGGACGAGCTGATCGCGTCGGCCGGGGATGTGGTGATGAGCGACGCGGCAAGTGCAACTTCAGGTGACGGCTCGTGCCGGGATCAGCGCCGCCCGAGCGTGTCGGCGAGCCGGCCGACGGCGGGGGTGTACGGGGGTCGGACCATCGTGATCACGCGGTGCACACCGAGGCTGGAGAGGCGCTCGTCTGTGGGCGACCCGGAGGTCGTGACGAGGAATCGGTCGGGGTCCCGCCCGCTGCGGGCGTGGGCCTCCCGGGCGATGTCGATCAGGCGTGCGAGCGACGGGCCGGCGGGCGCGTTGATCCCGTCGCCGAGGCGGCCGGCCAGCTCGGCCATCTGCGGGCCGAAGCCGCCGACGATGACGGGAGGCACAGGATCCGGCCGCAGGAAGCCAGCCGCTCCGCCGGCGGCACCCGACCACACCTGCCGGAGCGTCTCGATGGTCGCCTCCACTGCAGCGCGACGGACCGCGTCGCCGGGCACCCCTCGTCCGAACGCCACCTGTTCGGCGGCGTAGGGCGTGCCCATCCCCCCGCCGGCACCGACACCGAGCAGCAGCCGGCCCCCGCTCACCTCCTGCAGCGTGGAGGCCATCACGGCAAGCGTCCCCGCGGCGCGATTGGCGACGTTGAGCACCAGCGAGCCGACCATGAGTCGAGGAACCGCGGCGGCCACCGCGCTCAGGATGGTCCAGCACTCGAGGACGTGGGGGGCTCCGTGCACCGACCCGGCGAGGTGGTCGTAGAGCCACAGTCCGTCGATGCCTGCGTCTTGGGCCAGCACGGCCGCATCCCGCAAGTCCTCCCAACGCCCGCCGAAGGGGTCGAACAGGAGGTCCACCTGCACGCTCGTGACCGTACCGGGAACCCCCGGTGGCACGCTCCACGACCGTTCGGCCACAGCCGCATCCGCCGCCAGGCGCGACCACATCGGGCGCCACCCAACGGCCGCTCCCGAGCCAGATCGACGTTCGTTCGCAGCAACCTGTTGCGTCGCTGCGCCGAGGCGTCGATTCGTCCTCAAGGCCGGGTGGCCCATCCCGGGTCCCTGTCTGGTTTGGTTCGGTCGGGCCGCGCTCGCGCCGTCCGAGCGTCCGAGCGGTGAAGATGCGGTCGTGCCCAGACTGCTGCCGCCCGGTGCGAGCAGCGACGCCGCGCTGCTTCTCCAGACGCGTGGGATACGCGCCTTCGGGGACGGGTTGATCAGCGTCGTGCTGGCCGCCTACCTC
>JACCQS010000340.1 GCA_013814015.1 Geodermatophilaceae bacterium
CCATCAGCGCGGTCGGGGTCGCCAGGCCCAGCGCACATGGGCAGGCGATGATCAGCACGGCTACCGCGGCGGTAAAGGCGAGTTCCGCGCTGGCGCCGGTGCCCAGCCAGAAGCCGAGAATCGCCAGCGCGGGACCGATCACGATCGGGACGAAGATCGCCGAGATCCGGTCGGCCAGTCGTTGGACCTGCGCCTTGCCGTTCTGCGCCTCCTCGACCAGTCGGGCCATCTGCGCGAGCTGGGTATCGGACCCGACGCGGGTCGCGCGCCCCTGCAGAGCGCCACCGGCATTCACCGTCGCTCCGACCACCTGCTCACCCGTACCTACCTCGACCGGTACGGATTCACCGGTCAGCATGGACGCATCGATCGCACTGGTGCCGGAGACGACCACGCCGTCGGTGGCGACCTTCTCCCCCGGACGTACGACGAAGACGTCGCCGACGGCGAGTTGTTCGACCGGTATCCGGGTCTCGACTCCGTCCCGGATGATGCCGACGTCCTTGACACCGAGTTCGAGCAGTGCGCGGAGCGCGGCACCGGAACTGTGTTTGGCCTTCGCCTCGAAGTAGCGACCGACAAGGATGAACAGTGTTACCCCGGTGGCGACTTCGAGATAGATCTCTTCAGCGCCAGACCCACGGGAGGGAATCAGGGTGAAGGGCATCGACATTCCAGGCACTCCGGCGCCGCGAGACTGACAAGCACCCGACGGCGCAGCAGCACGGTCGGATCGAGGGCAATGGCCGAAGCGGACGTGGCTACCTCAGCGTCGGCCGCCGAACCTTCTTCTGGCGGTTTTGGCGATAACCGCCAGGAGTGGTCGGTCGACACCGGTGGCGGCGGCAGTGCGGCGGTGTACCCGGTGGCCTTGACGGTTGCAACGCGGTCATCAGGACTCACCGTGTCCGGGAAGGTCACGCGCGCCTTCTGGGTGGCGTAGTTGACGGTCGCGGTCACCCCCTCCATCCGGTTGAGCTTCTTCTCCACCCGCGCGGCGCAGGACGCACAGGTCATGCCGCCGATGCTGAACTGGATCGTGTCAGCCATCGATGCTTACCGTGTTCTCCGCCGTCTGCACTGCGCCGTCGTGCTGGAAGTCGGCTTTGACCCCAGCCAGGATGCGGGCCGGGCTGCCGCCTGCCCGCTCGGCGGACAGTCGGTAGGTACCAGCAGTCGGGAACTCGGTGCCGAATTCGACTGCGGGACCGGCCTGCTCACCGGCCGCAGCGTCCTCGATCGGGTGGGTGTGCAAGTAGGCAGGTCGCCCACCCGCAGCGAGACGAGGTGTCCGAAGGCTCCGAGATAGGGCTCGAGGTCGGTCAGCTGCTGACCGTCGCGGGACACGGTGAAGCTGAGTTCGGATTCTGCACCGGCCATCGCGCTGCCGTCGAGAGTCACCTCGTACCCGTCCAGGGTGCTGGTTGTTGCCGGCGCCGGTAACGGGATCGGGGTGAACTCGCCGGCCACGTCGATGTCGGTGCCCAGGGTCAGGGTCAGGGTCCGGTCCAGTCCTTCAGGAGCGAAGTCGGCCGAGACCGCCCAGCCGAACCAACGTGTTGTCCTGAAACCTCACCGGATCCCTCTTCCTTCCCGTCGCGAGCTCAGCTGCGGACCAGTCGGGCAATCGCCTCGGAGGCCTCGTGAACCTTCTCCTCGGCTTCGGTTCCGCCACGCTGCGCTTCGAAGACGCAGTGAGTCAGATGCTCGTCGAGCAGCTCGAGGGAGAAGGACTGCAGCGCCTTGGTCGCCGCCGACACCTGCGTCAGGATGTCGATGCAGTACTTGTCCGCCTCGACCATCCGCTGCAGGCCACGGATCTGGCCTTCGATCCGGCGCAGTCTCTTGCGATGGCGATCCTTGTCGGCGCTGTAACCGTAGGAGGGTGTCTCGGTGTCCATGGGCCTGCCTGCTCTGAATGCGGGGGCGGGGTATGAGCTAGTGGATTCTGAAAATACCCCCGCCGGGTATCGTTAGCAATCTCGCCCGGGCGGTGCGCATACGGTCGCAGCCATGGACGTGACGGTCGTCGTGGTGACCCGGAATCGACGGCACGAGCTACTCCAGAGCCTGCCCCGCCATGAGGCCCCAGTTCTATTGGTCGACAACGGTTCGCAGGATGGGACGGCAGCGGCGGTACGGCGTGCCCTCCCGACGGTCCGGGTGATTGAACTGCCAGGCAACGTAGGCGGCTATGCCCGCACCATCGGAGCCAGATTGGCGACCACTCCCTACATAGCGTTCGCGGATGATGACTCTTGGTGGGCGCCGGGGGCTTTGCGTCGCGCGGTGGACTACTTCGACGCGCATCCCCGAATGGGACTGCTGGCGGCCCGGATCCTCGTGGGACCCGAGGACCAGCTGGATCCGATCTGCAAAAGCATGCGCGACTCTGCGCTTGGCTGGGATCCGGATCTTCCCGGCCCGTCGCTTCTCGGGTTCCTGGCCTGTGCAGCGATGGTCCGCAGGGAGGCATTTCACGCGGTCGGAGGGTTCGACCAGGTCGTCCGATTTCCCGGTGAGGAGGAGCGCGTCGCCCTCGATCTCGCAGCCGCCGGTTGGGGGTTGGTCTATGTCGATGACATTGTGGTGCACCATCATCCGTCATCGAACCGAGAGGGATCCGCGCAACGCCGGGTGAGCATCGTTCGAAGCCGGCTCTTGACAGCGGTACTGCGACG
>JACCQS010000358.1 GCA_013814015.1 Geodermatophilaceae bacterium
TCGACCGCTACACCAACGCCTTCCTCAAGATCCACTTCGACATCCCGCAGGGCCGCGAGGACGAGTTCGCTCGTAAGGTGCTGATCAAGCATCTGCAGGAGGGCAACTCCTACGGCATCTGGCTCAAGCACAAGCACGCGAAGTTCGCCCAACCCGAGCTCGGTTCCTGGTTGGCGGCATCCCAGACGGTGGGCGAGAACTGGAAGCCGGCCGAACTCGATGGCTGGCAGCCGCCCCTGCACTGACCCCGACGATCAAGCTCCTGGAATCGCGCTGACGTTCGACCGGCTCACCCCGGAAGGTGGACGCTGACCTCGCGCGCTCCGGCATCACCCAGGAACTCGCCGATGCGTTCGGCTTCGTCCCCTACGGCGCCGCGTACGCCCTTGGCCCAGCCTCCCAACTGCGTGACGGTGACCTCGACGGCCCGTTTCGTGGTGTGGACCGTCCAGGTACCGGCGACCAACCCGTCGACCAGGACGGTGGCCAGAACCTGCCCGTTCGCGGTCTTGATCACGGCGTCGTAGTAGGGCTTGGGCAGGGTCCGCTCGCGGTTGGCCGGCGCGTAGGCCAGCGTGAGACTGTCGAACTTCGGCAACAGCCGGACCGGCACCTCGAGGTCGCCGGAGGGACGCGGTGCATCGGCGAGGTCGACCATCGCCCGGCCGTCCTGGTCGATCACGGACACAGTCTCCTGGTCCAGTGCGCTCAGCGCGTCTCGGACCGGTCGGACTCGGCTCTCCCCGAGAAACTTCCCGATGTCGTCGATCCCGGCCGGACCGAAATGGCCGAGATAGGCGCGTACGGCATCTACCAGAGCCCCTTCTCGGGCCGGTGGCGCCCATCCGGAGCGCACCGATCTGGCGGCGAGGTACCCGTCGCGTCTGTGCGTTTCCAGCCGGGTCGTGTCCGGCGTACGCAGCAGCCACGGGTAGCACCGGGCGAAGAACCAACTGCCGACCGGCGGCCAGACCGCCTTCGGCGGGAAGTGCTCGCTCGCCCAGTGCGCGCAGAAGGCGACCACCTCGTCATGGCTGCACGGACCTGGGTCGCCAAGGCCAGCAACGCTGCCTGCATCGGCTCGACGTCGAGCAGCTTTCCCAGCCAGGTGTTCCACAGCCGAGTCACGGGGCCGTCGACCGCCGAGGCGTACATCTGGTACTCCGCGGCGCCGACCACGTGCAGAGTGCCGCGCATCAATGAGGCCTTGACGACCCGGTGAGAATCCAACGCCGTACGAAACTCAACGGGGCTGAAGCCGTCCAATCGAGCAAGCACTGCCAGGAACGGGGACGGGTTGTACTGCGCCTGCAAGGGACCGATTGCTGATCGCGTCGTCGACCCCCGTACCGCGGCCGCGGGTCAGGCCGGTTCGGGTCGGTGCTGTGCGTGTGCGGGGTCGCTGACGGCGTCGCTCGTGGCGCGCTGCGCCTCGAGCGCAGGACCGGTCGGCGCCGCTTCCACCGCTGCCGGCGGATCCTGGTCTGCCCGATGACTGGTGGCCTTGTCAGCGCCACCACCCATGCTGGCCCGGATCTGTTCCAGCCGAGTCGCGGCCGAGACGTCCAGCGTGGCCTTCTGCACTTCGAGCATCCGTCCCTCGACCGAGTTCTGGGCCAGCTCCTGTTGGCCGAGCGCGTGGGCGTATCGAGCCTCGATCTTCTCCCGTACCTCTCCGAGCGTCGGCGTGGAACCGGGAGCCGACAGTTCACTCATCTGGCGCAGCGAGGCCGAGACCTGTTCCTGCATGCGGGCCTGTTCCAGCTGGCTGAGCAGCTTCGAGCGCTCGGCCAGGGTCTGTTGCAGGCGCATCCGGCTTTGCTCGACCGCGCCCTTCGCCTGCTCGGCGGCCTGCAGCGCCTCGTCGTGGGAACGCTTGAGGTCCTCGACGGACTGCTCGGCCGAGACCAGCTGGGTGGCGAAGGCGGCTGCGGCACTCTCGAAATCGGCGGCCTTCGCAGCGTCACCCTTGGCCTTGGTCTGATCGGCCAGCACCAGCGCCTGACGAGCCGAACTCTGCAGCTTCTCGACCTCGCTGAGCTGACGGGTCAGCCGCATCTCCAGCTGCCGCTGGTTACCGAGTACCGCAGCAGCCTGGTTGGCAAGTGACTGATGCCGGTGTTGTTCGGCCTCGATCGCCTGCTGGATCTGAATCTTGGGATCGGCCCTCTCCTCGATCTTGGCACCGAAGGCGGCCATGAAGTACTTCCACGCCTTCACGAACGGGTTGGCCATGCGATTCCTCTCCCCGGGCGTTGTTGACGCCGCGTCTGTGCGGTCGCGATCTCGTCCGCCAGTTGGCTCCATCGTGCCATGCGGCCGGCAGCCAAGCCCGCTGGTGCCCGAGCCCGTGACACTATGGTTTCCTCCGTGCTCGTCGTCTGCGGTGAAGCAGTGCTCGATCTGATCAGCGACGGATCGCCTGCGGGCTACCAGGCACGCCCCGGAGGCAGTCCGGTGAATGTAGCCGTTGGTACCGCTCGGCTCGGGATACCGACCGCTCTGCTTGCCCGGCTGGGTACCGGGCGCTTCGGCCAGACCCTCCGCTCGCACCTCACCGGCGCGGGGGTCGACCTCGCGTTGAGCGTGAATGCTGACGAGCCGGTTACGCTGGCGGTTGTCACCCTCGACCCTGCTGGCGCAGCCGCCGGCTATGACTTCTACGCCGACGGTACGGCCGACTGGGCTTGGCAGCAGCATGAACTTCCCGATCCGCTGCCCGACAACGCACGTGCCCTGCACGTGGGCTCGATCTCCTCCTGGCGGGCGCCGGCGGCTGAGCTGATCGCCGACATGGTGCTACGCGAATACCGGCGCGGGGCCGTGCTGATCAGCTTCGATCCGAACCTGCGCGCCGCGTTGGTCACCGATCCAGCCGGCACCCGGGCCTACATCGAAGCATTGGTGCCCGCCGTACACCTGGTCAAGGCCAGCGTCGAGGACCTCCGCCATCTGTACCCAGATGAAGATCCTGACGCAGCCGCGCTGAGCTGGGCCGCTGCCGGCCCCGTGCTGGTCGTAGTCACCGACGGCGCGAACGGCGCCCGCGCTTACCGCCGCGACCGGCCGGTGGTGTCGCTACCAGCCCGCGACATCTCCGTCCTCGACACCATCGGCGCGGGAGACGCCTTCACCGCCGGGCTGCTGGCCGCCCTCGCGGAGCGGGACCGGCTGCATCGTGACGGGCTGGACCACCTGGACGAATCCGAACTCGCTGCAGTGCTGACCAGCGCCGGGGTGGTGGCCGCCATCAGCTGCACCCGAACGGGGGCTGACCCACCGAGCCGCCGGGAACGGGACACAGGGCTCAATCAAGGACACCCGTGAGGTGGACACGGGCCCACGAGTTGTTGAGGTAGCCCTTGGGATTCCACAGCTCTTCGGCGGACTCGGGTTGGGTCAG
>JACCQS010000392.1 GCA_013814015.1 Geodermatophilaceae bacterium
TGCCCAAGTGGACCAGCATCGCGGGGCTCTTGGCATCGGCGACCAACAGGTCCTCGAACCTGCCCAGAGCATGCCGACGGATGACAGTCCTGTCCTCCACCGACTTGGTCGTCCGAGTCGGACCCATGGGAGTAGTCACATTGAAGTGGTTGCTCCAGAAGTCGATCATCACCTCGGCGAGCTGGCGCCGACTCCAGACTTGCCGGGCGATCGCCGCCTCGATCAGCTGCCAGCTGGCCCGAAGCGGATCATCGACGGGAATGGCAGCCTGTAGCTGCGCGGCAGTGCCGGCCAGCAGCGGATAGCAGGTATCGATTACAGCGGCGATCGGGTCATCGATGCGGTCCGGATGCAGCTGATCGTCCAGCCAATTTTCCGGTCCACGTTTCCGGACGTCGTTCAGCAGCACATGGGTCAGGCCAAACGTCGCCCTTCGCACCAGATGCAAGACGGCCTCGGGATCCAGGACGGTGAGTCCGGAGCGAGCTGTCGACTCGGCGACTGTGCTGCCCGAACCCAGCTGGCGGTCGGCGGCGAGGCCCCCGACGCCCACGACGGCTGCTCCGGCCGTGACCAGCGCCGCACGGCGAGTCAGTCCTGGCTGGTCAGTGGACCGGTCGATGAGCGGTCCGGCACCACCTGGTCCCGCGGGTTCGCCGACTGGGTCGAGCAGATCCTGAGCTTCTCTTGGCACGGACATTACCCTCGCGATGGTCCCTCCAGTACGACGCTGGCCCGCCGCCCTGCTTCACTCCATGGTCACACATACCAAGAGCTTCGTGACACCGCCGGTAGTCCCGAAGCTCGATGCCACAGGACTTCGGTGATGATGATCGCCCATTTGTTCTGATCAAGCCTCCGGGTACGCCAGAACATCGTCGGCCTCGACACCGGACCGCACCGGCAATCCCAGATGCGCCTCGAGCAAGACAGTCTCGAACCGGGCGGCGATTGACCCAGCAGAGAACTCGCTCTCGGCAAGCGTGCGGGAGCATGCCCAATTGCCTGCGCCCGTTCTGGGTCAGCGCTCAGGTTGACGACCCATCGTGCCGCCTCGCCGATCGAGTCCTCGTGCGGAGGCAGCACCAGATTCCCGGCCCTGGCGATAAGCCCGGCCGCAGCGTTGCTCGTCGGCATCAGACCGAGGACTGGGCGACCGGCGCAGAGGTATGAAAGCGCCTTGGAAGGAATCGAGAATTCGCTTGCATCCGCTCGAGCAGGACGACTAGAACGTCTGCGGAGCCCAGCACATCCGGTAGGCGGGCATACGGCTGGAACGGAGCTAGTACCAACGGGATGCCCTGCGACCGCGCTTGGGCATCCAACACAGCGACGGCCGGCCACCTCCACCGCGTCCGAGTACGTCGAGGAATAACGCGCGGCGGCAGCGGAGGAGTCCCGGGAGGCATCGGCGGTGTTCTCGGTACGACTGCCAGCGGAAACAGATAACGCGGTACGCGCTGCGGCCGACCGTGCGCGACGTAGACCGAGTAGCCGACCTCACCCGACCCTGACCTTGCGGCGCCAAAGATCGCCGCACACATGGGCCGAGAGCAGCCAATCATGGACTGCCTCACGGCGTAGCGTCGACGACAACCGCTCGGGTAACCGGGTGCATCGCCAAGGGCGAGGAGGAACTCGCCTGGGTTGGGTCGAACCGTGCCAGCTGGGTGATCTGCTCGAACTCATAGGTGCGGCAAGGCGGACGTCGAGTGCGGACGCTGTTGGGGCGGCCCCGGCGCCGCTGCGGGGCGTGCTGAGGGCCAGGTCGCGGCCAGAGGTCAGCGAGTACGGCCGTCTTCGCAGCGACGGTGCACGACCAAAGAGTCCGGACCGAGTTCGACGAAGTCGGCCTCTCCGAGCGCGGTGGCAATCGTGTCGAGATGCGTCTCGAACAGCGACAGCAGCGCAGTGTTGGTGATGTTGCCTATGGCGACGACCAGGAGTCGCTGCGGGGGACCTCGCCAGCAAATGGCCGTCTCTGAAGTCCCGATCCTTCGTGACCACGACCCGGCCTCCTCGTCGGCTAGCTCGGCGATCCGCCCATCGGTTGTGCGGTTACCCGTCCGGCAACTCCGTCGTGTGCAGTGCATCGTGCCCGGCACGCCCAGAAACCGCGCGAGCCGAGCGGGCAGCTGGGCGTCGACGAGGAACTTCACGCAGCGCCGAGAGGCACCACTCGCCGCATGCCCGATGCGACGGCGCCGAACTCGAGGGCGGCGAGGATGTCGTCGCGGTCAAGGTCCGGGTGGTCAGCGATGATGTCGTCAATGGT
>JACCQS010000417.1 GCA_013814015.1 Geodermatophilaceae bacterium
AGCCCAACCCATTCCCCAAGTCGATCTACGACAACATCGTGTACGGACCAAAGGTCACCGGGATGAAGGTGTCCAACATGGACGACCTGGTCGAGGAGGCGCTGACCGGCGCCGCACTGTGGGGTGAGGTCAAGGACAAGCTCAAGACCAGCGCCCTGGCCCTGTCCGGTGGACAGCAGCAGCGGCTGTGCATCGCCCGGACGATCGCGGTGAAACCAGAGGTGATCTTGATGGACGAGCCGTGCTCGGCGCTCGACCCGATCGCCACCGCGAAGATCGAGGACCTGATGGAGCAGCTGATCAAGAACTTCACCATCGTGATCGTCACCCACAACATGCAGCAGGCAGCACGAGTAAGTGACAAGACCGCGTTCCTCACAGCCGAGGTGGACAAGGAGGGCCAGCGGCACGGGGTACTGATCGAGTTCGACGACACCAACAAGATCTTCAGTGCCCCGAGCAACGAACTCACCGAGGCATACATCTCCGGCCGGTTCGGCTGACCGCACGCCGACGCTGGTTCGGGCCTCGCCATGGTCGCCAGTCGGGCTGCCGTGCCGGCAGTGTCCGGAAACTCCTATCTGGGTAGGAGCGGGAAACTGCTCCTGCTGGTGGTCGAGCCGCAGCCCGCTGAAGCGCTGTCGCTGAAGAACGCCTTCGCCAAACAGTTCAGTCTCATCCTGGCCGACAACGCTGCCGACGGCTTACTGGCAGCCGGAGAGTTCCATCCAGACGTTGTGCTCGCCGCCGCCGACCTGCACGACATCACCAGTGAATCGCTGGTGAGCACGCTGCGCCGCCACTCCCCTGTCTCGGTCGTCATCGGCGCCGGGCCGGACGACGGCCCAGCCGCCGCGGCGGCGATGCGGGCCGGAGCTACGGCCTGCGTAGCTCGGCCGTACCGGATCTCGGAACTGGAACCCCTCGTCCGCTCCCTGCAACCTCCCAGGACGACTCTGGCCGCGGTCGTCTGCGGCCCAGTGCGTCTGAACCCGGAATCACAACGAGTGTTCATCGGTGACCGGGCGATCGACCTGCCGCGGCAGGAGTTCCACCTCCTGCACCTGCTGATGTCGAATTGTGACCGTGTCCTGACCCGCGAACAGATCCGCAGGCAGCTCTGGCCCGGCCTTGCCGACGAGCGGTCCAACACTCTCACCGTGCACATCCGCAGATTGCGGCTGCGCTTGGATGACGACCCGTGGAATCCGACGGTCATCGCCACCGTCCGCGGAAGGGGCTACCGCTTCACCGCACCAGCGCCAGATCCCGGCCGCTCCCCCGCCTAGGGTTCGGTCATGGCCAGCCCGCGGATCATCAGTGACTGCATCGTCGTCGATACCCCGGCAGCGTTGGTCTTCGCGATCCTCGCCGACCCGTCTGCCCACCTCGAGATCGACGGCACAGAGTCCGTGAAAGGCGACACGTCGAGCCATCCCGGGCGCAAGCTGGCCCTCGGTGATCGGTTCAGGATGGACATGCGAATCGGGCTGTCGTACAAGGTGCGCAACACCGTCGTCGAGTACGACGAGAACCGGCTGATTGCCTGGCAGCACTTCGCGAAGCACACCTGGCGATACGAACTGGACGAGTTCGAGCCCGGACGAACTCGGGTGACGGAATTCTGGGACTGGTCCGGTTCGCCCTACGCCCGGGTGCTGGAGTTCCTCGGCTTCCCGAGCCGCAACCGGCAAGGGATTGCGGCTAGCCTGCCCAAGCTCAAGGCGCTGGCCGAGAAGCGGGCCGAAGCAAACAGCTAGGCCATCCATGCCGGATCGCGGCCGAGTCGCGCCACAATCCGCTCCAGGATCGGATTGTGGTCCGCCGTCGCGACGCCTGGCGCGAACGCCGCGCCGGGCTGGCCTCGCTCAGGACCGTCCGGGACCGCTTGGGCGATTCCCAGCGCCGTCTCGAGTACGTCCGGGTCGAGGGAAAGCGGGACATCGATCGTCCTGGCGACATCCCAGCCGTGTACGACGTAGTCGACGAGGTGGAACCGGATCGCCTGTTTGCCTGGAAAGGTGGTGAGCGGACTGATCTCGGGAAGGGCGAATTCGCGCTCGAGCACGCCGTCCTGAGCG
>JACCQS010000351.1 GCA_013814015.1 Geodermatophilaceae bacterium
TACACCCCGCCCGGCTACGAGCAGTACTTCCGCGACGTGCACGCCGCGGTCGCCGCAGGCACCGAGCTGACCGTCGACCTGCTCCGGGACCTGCGCGCCGGCTATGACACCGACAGCCTGTAAACCCGGAGCGGCCACCGATGGCCGCATCCGCCGCACCGCCTGCAACATCCGGGCCCCCCTAGGTGGACGGTGTGAATCGAGTGGTTCTGGTCGGTGATGTTCGCAGAGTGGACGGCTGAGGGGCCTGAGGCGGGGTGACGGTTCGCCCGTTCTGGACGGGTCGGTCGACTTCTTCGAGGCCGTGGTGGTTATCGAGAGGGAGAGATCGGTTCAATCGGGCCTGGGCCTTCCCTGTCCGGGCTGCTCAGCCGGCCGCTGCCCAACCACCTGTTGTCGACCCGATCCCGAGCACGGCAAGGCGAGCGATGTTGTGCGCGGCGGCGAGGAGGTTGAAGTCGGCGTCGATCTTGGGTCGTCCACGCATCCGGGCGCGGCGCCCGCCGTGCTTGCGGCGCATCAGGTGCCCGAGTTTGCGTTCCACCTTCGGCCGGGTCGCCTTGTAGTCAGCGACCCAGGTGGGGGCCTGTTGTTGCTGGCGGGCATCGGCCAGGCGCTGCTCGTAGCGACCGACCGCGATGGTGCGGCCCTGGGCAGCGTTGGTGCACTGGGCCCGCAACGGGCAGTCGGTGCAGGTGCTGCCGAAGTAGGCGATGCCGTCGCCTTTCCCGCCGCGCCGGATGGTGGCGCTCTGTCCGGCCGGGCAGATCACGGTATCGGTGCCGAGGTCGACTTCGAAGCGGTCCTTGGCGAACCGGCCGGCCGGTGCTGTCGGCTGCTGGGTCTTGCACCGCGAGGCGATGTCGTTGTTGGCTAGGGTGTCCTGGAACTCCCCGCTGCCGTAGGCGGAATCGCCGTAGACCGTCGAACCCTCAGCGGCCTCGTCGTCGGTGTCCTGGCTCTGATCGGCGCCGGGTGCGCTGAGCAAGTCATCGATCAGCTCGGTGGCCACCGCCGCGTCCCCGACGTTGCCGGCGCTGACCTCAGTGTCGGTGATGATCTCGCTGGCCGGGTCGAGGGCGACATGTCCCTTGTAGCCGTCGAAGCCGCACGCTGAGCTCTTATGGCCGTGCCGGGCTTGCGGGTCGACGGTGGAGATGATCCGATCCTTGCCGACCCGCCGGGCAATCCGGAAGGTCCCGTCGTCGGTGACCTCCAAGTCCTGACCGAGCACGGTCGCCAACAACACCGCGGCCTCGGCCAGCTCAGGGCCAAGGTCGCGGCCCTCCAGCACCGCCAGGCAGGCGTAGCCGTCGCGGGCCCGCGAGTCGATCAGCTCCGCACGCACCGCGGCGTCGTCCCAGTCGAGCTGCGGCTTAGCGCTGCTGGCGTAGTCATCGCCGCTGCACAGCACCGACCGCAGCTCGGCGCCAAGCCGCGGATCGGCAGCTTTCAGCAGCCCCCGCACCGCCGAGCGGATCAGCGTGATGGTGTCCATCGTGGCCACCGCGTCATACAGCGGCGTGGAATCCAGCACCCGCTTGGCTCCGACCAGCCCGGCCGCCGACGCCGCCTGAAGGCAGACCCGAAAGATCCGGCGCGGATCGTGCGAGGCCGCCAGCCGAGCCCGCATGTCGACCAGCACCGTATGCGCGAACCGCGCCCAGCCGCCCCCGTCATAGCCACCGACACCAGCCGCGTACCGCCACCGGGCATCGAAGGCATACCGCTCGACCGCCTCACGATCCGAGAGCCCTTCAAGGCGCTGCAACACCATCACGGTCGCGACCACACACGGCGGAACGCTGCGCCGGCCCCGATCGCTGAACAGATCCGCGAACATCTCATCGGGAAACAGCCGATCCCGCTCCAAGTTCAGCAACCTGTAGACCGAGCCCTGCGACAGCGACTGCTCGCAGAAACGGTTCACCTCATCGAGCAAATCGCCTTGACGCTCCGCAAGCCCCAACGTCATGCCACACCCCAGAGGAAGACAGCCTCGAAATCAAGGACACTCTCCCCTGACGATCATGAAGATCGGTGGACCGCCACACGGCGAAACACACCAGCCACCTAGGAGTCCTTCGTTACTGAATCACCGACGTAGGCTGGCCGCCATGCGCCGACGATCCACTCGATCCGTTCTGGCGGCCGTACTCGCCTGTGTCGCCCTGGTAGTCAGCGGTTGCACGACACTGGTTGCCGGCTCGGCGTCCCCAGCGGCTCCCGCTGAGACCCCGGCCGACCCGACGACCACGCCACCGCAAGCCCCACCGGTGGACGACATCGCCTGGGAGGACTGCACAGACAACGTCCAACGAGCCGTCGGAGGTGAGCTCGACCGCCCGCTGACCTTCGATTGCGGTACGACGCTCGTCCCCAAGGACTACGACAACCCGGCCGACGGCGACTACGAACTCTTCCTGCTCCGCGGTGTGTCCACCGAACAGACCGACCGGATCGGCTCGTTACTCGTCAATCCCGGTGGACCGGGCGCCTCGGGAGTGGACACCGCAATCGGTCTGGCGCTGAGCCTTCCGGACGAGATCCTGGCCAGGTTCGACATCGTGGGATTCGATCCTCGAGGCGTGGGTTTCAGCGCGCCGGTGGAATGCCTCTCCGATTCATTCAAGGACGAGATCAACGCCGCCGAGCCGACTCCACGCAGCCCGGAGGAGATCGACGAGGCACTGGACCTCTCGGAGGAGATCGGGGACGAGTGTGAGAACAAGTACGGCGAGGAACTCGGCAACTTCAACACCACCTACACCGCTCGGGACATGGATCGGCTGCGCGAAGCCCTGGGCGATGAGCAGCTGACCTATCTCGGCTACTCCTACGGGACCACCCTCGGATCCACCTATGCCGAACTGTTCCCCGATCGGGTACGTGCCCTCGTCC
>JACCQS010000457.1 GCA_013814015.1 Geodermatophilaceae bacterium
CCTGCGGATAGGCCGCGACCAGTTCGGCTCGGCTGCCGACCGCCAGGATGTGCCCGTCCTGCACCGCGAGCGCGCCGTCGGTGATCGGAGCCGAGGTGATCGGCAGCAGGACGGCTGCCGAGTGCACAGCGATTGGTGAGGTCACCTATCGGACGCTAGCGTGCGGCTCTCCGTCCCGTCGTCCAGTCCGAGGCTGGTAACCGGTCACAAACGACAGTGTTCGGCGTCCAGAGTTGTCGTTTGTGACCGGTTACTCGATGCACAGGCCCATCCGGCCATCCACATCGCCAACCACCTTTCCACGACGAAGCTCAGGTCGGCCAGGCTCGACCCGTGAGCGCGACCGAGGGTTCGGATGACATCGTCGGCATTCCGGTCCGCGGACGGGTTCGCCGGCGGACATGGCGTCGGGTCAGTCACGGGCTGCACCTGCCATCGACCGGATCCCCTCGCAACGCCCAGTCCCAAGCCGCCGGGACGACCGCTCTTGAGCAATATCGGCGGCGGGTGAGCCCGCTCTATCCGATCGATCCGCGCGGGCTGAAGGACACCGACGAGATCCGTGCCTGGTCCCTGCTGCTCCCACCTGGAGCGGCGTTCACCCCTCTCACCGCCGCAGCTCTTCGTGGCTGGTGGCTCCCGCAGCTACCTCACGTCCTGCCCGTGTTCGTGGCCGTACCCGATGCCGGCTGGCGACCACGGCGCGCGGGACTGCACGTCACTCGACACCAGCCAGATCCCGCACATGTGGATCGAGGGACTGCGCCGAGCCCGCCGAGATCCTGCTCGCAGCCGCCCGCCACCTCGGGCTTCTCGACCTCGTCGTCCTGTGCGACAGTGCGCTGCACGTCGGTGACGTCATGATTGATCACCTGGCGCACGCGGCCGCGAAGCGTCGCCGAGGTGCACCTGTCCTCCGTAGGGCAATGCCGATGCTGGACGGGCGGTCGGAGTCGCCTGGGGAAACGATGCTTCGATTGCTGCACACGACGTGCGAGGTGCCAGTCGACGTGCAAGCAACGATCCTGGATGAGTACGGACAGATCATCGCGAGGGCAGACCTGCGCATCCACGGAACCCGCCGATGGTCGAGTACGACGGCGCGCATCATCGCGATGCTCGGCAGTATGAGCGCGACCGTGCCAGAGCCAGACAGTTGCAAGCGCTCGGCTGGGTTCCATACAGCTACTCGGCAACTACGCTGCGATGCCAGCCCCAACTCATCTTGCGGGACGCCGATCAGGCGCTCGGCCGGCCGGACGACCCCGGTCGGCTCGACACCTGGTACTCGCTGATGCAGGACTCGACGTTCACCGCGGCAGGGATGGCACGATTCCGCGCTCGACTATGACTCAGCGCAAACCTGCCAGGTAACCGGTCACAAACGACAACTCCAAACGCCGATGACTGTCGTTTGTGACCAGTTACTGGCGGCGATCAACGATGTGTCTGCAACGCCGTGCAAGCCCAGTGGGACGCGTTCCCGATCATGCAGCACGCCACGTCCAATCACGTCGTCGACATCGAAGATGATCACGCGTCCGGCCGAGCCGACGTAACGGTGATGGTGCAGCTAGGTGACGGGCGTTGGTCGTCGGCGGCCACACCTATGAGGATGCCTACCGGCGCGAATTTGGGATATGGCGTATCGCCTACCGGCGGGTGGGTCGGCCCTTCGACCTCGCTCCTTCAGCGCCCAGCGAAGGGCCTGTCTACATCGATAACGTGGGCGGGCCACTATCACCTCATGACCAGCCGAGACCTGCCGCCGAACTGGCCGCAGGCCGTCTGGGTGCCCGGTACGCCGGACTGGGAGGCAAGTGCCACCAGATGGCTGCTCGAGCAGGTTCCGCCGGAATACCGCCGCTATGACGTGCTGCGCCGTTACCCGGTCCTGCTGGCTCGGTTCGCCGGCGACCACACGAATGCCTCGCTCGAGGCTGCTCGCACCGGCTGGCGGTCGCTCCGTGTCGCTCTGGGTGACCTCCTTCCGGCCGAAGCGCTGGACGCGGCCATGGATGCCTACGAACGGGAGGGGTCCAGGTTGGCCGCGATGGTCGGCTCGATCGAAGTGGTCTCGGCGGCGCTGCGCGGGCAGCGTTGGGTCCCGCGCCTATGACTGTTGGGGTGGTGGGAGGAGCCGCGACTACACTTGGTCCTCCGCCGGGCCACTGGTCGCAGCGGATGACGAAGCGAGAAGAGCAGGGGGCGAGGCACGTCGTGCCGTTGTTGCCGACGATCACCAGCCCGGCCCAGCTACGAGCCTTGCCAGCTGACCAATTGCCTGCGTTGGCCACCGAGATCCGAGATTTTCTGGTCCGCAGCTGTGCCCGTACCGGGGGGCACCTGGGCCCGAATCTCGGTGCGGTCGAGCTCACCATCGCCCTGCACCGGGTCTTCGATTCCCCGCGCGAGCCGATCATCTTCGACACCGGACACCAGTGCTACGTACACAAGATCCTGACCGGCCGGCAGGACGGCTTCGAGCGGCTCAAGATCGCCGGCGGACTGTCCGGATATCCCTCACGGGAGGAATCTCAGCACGACTGGGTGGAGAACTCGCACGCCTCGACCGCCCTGTCCTACGCCGATGGGATGGCCAAGGCCTTCGCCGTGCGCGGGGACAGCCGCCCAGTCATCGCGGTGGTGGGAGACGGCGCGCTGACCGGTGGCATGTGCTGGGAGGCGCTGAACAACATCGCCGTGGCCAAAGACCGGCCGGTGATCATCGTGGTCAACGACAACGGCCGCTCGTACTCGCCGACGATCGGCGGCCTGGCCGATCGGCTGGCCTCACTGCGTCTGCGGCCCGGATACGAGAACATGCTCCAGGGGGTCAAGAAGTCCCTCGGCCGTACGCCGATGGTGGGGCCAGCTCTGTACGACGCCTTGCATGGGATGAAGAAGGGCATCAAGGACGTCCTGGCCCCGCAGGGGATGTTCGAGGATCTGGGTCTGAAGTACGTCGGTGCCGTCGACGGCCACGACATCGAGGCCCTCGAATCGGCCTTTCGCCGGGCTCGGGCCTTCGGCGCCCCGGTGATCGTGCACTGCGTCACCACCAAGGGCTTCGGATACGCCCCGGCGCAGGCCCATGAGGAGGATGCCTGGCACAGCACGGGCGCTTTCGACCCGGACAACGGGATGCTCACCCTGCCGGCCGGGCCAACCTGGACGGAGGTCGTCTCCGCCGAACTCGTACGGATAGGGTCGGCTCGCAGCGACGTCGTCGCGATCACGGCCGCGATGCTCTACCCGACCGGGCTGGCCGCCTTCGCCGAGGCCTATCCGGACCGGACCTTCGATGTCGGTATCGCCGAGCAGCACGCCGTCACCTCGGCCGCGGGCATGGCGATGGGCGGATTGCATCCCGTCGTCGCGATCTATGCCACATTCCTCAACCGGGCTTTCGACCAGATGCTGCTAGACGTTGCACTGCATCGACTGCCAGTGACATTCGTCCTGGACCGGGCCGGCATCACCGGAGACGACGGGCCCTCCCACAACGGCATGTGGGACCTCTCGATCCTCGGTGTGGTGCCGGGAATGCGGGTGGCGGCCCCGCGGGATGAGCTGACCATGCGGGCCGCGTTGCGCGAAGCCGTCGCACACGAAGAGGGGCCGACGGCCGTGCGCTTCCCGAAAGGGGCGCTGAGTGCGGAGTTGCCAGCCTTGCGCACTGTGGACGGCACGGTGGACGTGCTCCTCGAGAACTACGGGGAGGATCCGGGCGTCGAGGTCCTCGTGGTCGCTGCAGGACCCGTGGCCGCGGCGGCAGTCGAGGCCGGAGCGTCCATCGCGCAGGAGGGCTGGGCGATCCGAGTCGTCTCGCCCACCTGGATCCGGCCTGTGCCACAGGCTGTCCTGGATCTCGCCCGTACGGCTGAGCTCGTCGTGACCGTCGAGGACGGCGGACTGTCCGGTGGCTTCGGCGACTGGGTCGCGCAGCGACTGCGGGCGGACTTCTCGGACCGACCGGTGTTGACACTGGGTCTGGCCCAGGAATTCCTGGATGTGGGAAAGCGCGCGGAGCTACTGATTGCCGCGGGATTGGACGCCGACGGAATCGCGCATTCGGTGCGCTCCCGCATGGCTGCGCAGCACGCCGCCATGAGCGGTGAGGCGGCCGAGCACGACCCGGATCCTCCGCGAGCAGGCAACGTCGTTGATCTTTCTCGAAACGAGACCCGCGGCACGGATCCGGCCGCCGGGTCCGCTTCGTCCTAGTCGACATGCGGATCCTGCTCGTGGAAGACGAGCGTCAACTCGCCGATACCCTCGCCCGCGGATTGCGCCGCGAGGGCATGGCTGTCGATGTCGCCTACGACGGCGTCGAGGGTCACGAGAAGTGGTCCTACACCGACTATGACGTCGTGGTCCTCGACCGTGATCTGCCTGGCATGTCCGGCGATGAGGTGCTGCGTCAACTGGCCGGCTCCGGCACACTCACCCGGGTGCTGATGCTCACCGCGAGCGGCAGTGTTCGGGACCGGGTCAACGGGCTGTCACTGGGAGCTGATGACTACCTCTCCAAGCCGTTCGCGTTCGCCGAACTCGTGGCCCGGATTCGGGCGCTCGGTCGGCGGGCGACACCGGCCGCCCCTCCGGTGTTGGCGGCCGGTGATCTGGTGCTCGACCCGGCCAAGCGGGTCGTACGCCGTGCCGATGCCCCGATCGACTTGACCCGCAAGGAGTTCGGAGTACTGGAGATGCTGCTGCGAGCCAACGGCGGTGTGGTGTCCAGCGAGGAACTCCTGGAGAAGGTGTGGGACGAGCACGCCGATCCGTTCACGACGACAGTTCGAGTCACGATCATGACCATGCGGCGCAAGCTCGGGGAGCCGGCAATCGTCGACACCGTGGTCGGGTCGGGTTACCGAATCGCCGAGCGGTGAGGCGCCAGCCCGACCGTGACGCTGGCTGTGATAAGGCAGCCGACCCGGTCTAGGCCGAAACAGGGCAGGCTGTCCGGCATGCGAGTCTCGCTGCGCTGGCGCCTCGCCCTTGCCTACGGCGCCCTACTCGCGATGGCCGCGGCCATCCTGCTCGCCGTGGCTGTCATCGTCGCCGACCAGACTGTTGCGGCTACGCCGGGTCTGCCGCCCGACACCGAGGTCGAGATCGTGACGGCGGACGGTTCCACCGTGACCGTTTCAGCGGCTGCAGTTCAAGAGGCGCTGCGTGACCAGGCTCGCGATGCGATTCTGCGCACCGGTGGACTGGCCTTCGGGTTGGTCGTCCTTGCCGGGGCGGCGGCCAGCTACCTTGTGGCCGGTCGGGTGCTGCGACCGGTCAGTGACCTGACCGTGACCGCTCGGCGGCTTTCCTCGGCCACCTTGCGAGAACGGATCGCCTACGTCGGTCCGCGCGACGAACTGGCCGAACTCGCCGATGCCTTCGACGAGATGGTCGGACGCCTGGACGCTGCCTTCGCCGGCCAACAACGCTTCGCCGCCAACGCCAGCCATGAATTGCGCACGCCCCTGACGCTCATCCGGGCCGAGGTGGACGTGGCCTTGAGCGATCCCAACGCCACCGTCGAGGACCTACGGACCTCCGCGGAAATCGTCCGCGAGGCCACGATCCGCGCCGACGCGCTCGTCGAGTCATTGCTGGTGCTGGCCCGAAGTGAGGCCGAGGCCGAGCAGGGAGTCCTCACAACTCGGGAACCGGTCGACCTGGCCGCCCTCGTTCCGGGAGCCCTGGCCGCGGTTGGGTCGGAGACGACCGAGCGTGAGCTTCGTGTCGACTCGGTGCTCGATCCGGCCCGTACGATCGGCGACCCCGAACTGCTGTCCCGGCTGGTGGGCAACCTCGTGGAAAATGCGGTACGGCACAACATCGACGGCGGGGCCCTGGCCATTCGCAGCGGACACATCGACGGGATGGCCTGGATCACCGTGTCCAACACCGGCGCGAGCTTCGAGCAGTCCGAAGTCGGGGACCTGCTCACCCCGTTTCGCCGCGGAGGCGCCGGCCGGGCGGGCGTTCGGGGGACGGGGCTCGGTCTGTCGATCGTGCGAGCAGTGGTCCTAGCCCACCATGGCGCGGTGGACTTGATCGCCCTGGCCTCCGGTGGTTTGGAAGTGCGGGTCAGGCTTCCGGTCGCATGACGGAGAAACGTCGATCCGAGAGTTAG
>JACCQS010000467.1 GCA_013814015.1 Geodermatophilaceae bacterium
CGGTCTGGAGATCGTTCGGATCGTGGACATCGTCGGACTCGATGTGCAGGCCGACGGCGGAACCCATGTGGCCTCCACGAAACAGATCGGCGGCATCGACGTCGTCAAGGTGGAGAACAAGGGCAAGGCAAATCGACGGTTGCGGGTCCGCCTCACCGACTGAGATCGGCGATGTCACACTTTCTGGACGGCGAGGCGTGAGTGCGCTCTGGCCATAGCCGCGAAGTCATCATCCTGGGTCACGACGGGCAGGCCATGCTCGATGGCATTAAGAGTCAAGCGTGCGAAAGTGCCCATGACGGCTTCGGTGATCAGGATCGGGTCGGCGCTACGGGCCAGAGCCAGTGTGTCGACTCGCTGCGCGGCGTGTCCCGTAGACCCCGGCTCACAGTCGGCTCACAGTTCGTCGACGGATGTCGGCCACCGGCTCGTCGTTGCTGGTCAGGGTGAGGCCATCCGGTCGGCGGGCAGCAGCAGCCAGAGAATCAGGTAGAGGAAAACCTGCGGACCCGGTAGCACGATCGACACGACGAAGACCGCCCGTACGACGGTGGGTGACAGACCGAGCCGGCGGGCGATACCGGAGCAGACCCCGGCGATGACCTTGTTGGATGTGTTCCGGGCAAGGGTGTTGTTGGCCATGGGCGCTCCTTCGGCAGATGGCGGGACCTCTGCCTACAAACCTAGACTCGATTTCGTGCACGTCGAGGCCGTCGCGAGTGACATCACGACCGAGCGGGTCGATGCGATCGTCAACGCAGCGAACCCCGGTCTACTCGGCGGGGGCGGGGTCGACGGCGCCATCCACGCCGCAGGCGGACCGGAGATCCTGGCCGAGTGCCGTCGGCTCAAGGCGGACCTGCCCGGCGGGTTGCTGACGCGAGGGCAGGCCGTTGCCACCACCGGCGGCCGACTTCCAGCGCGCTGGGTGATTCACACGGCCGGCCCGGTGTACGAGCCGACCAAGGACCGCAGTTCCATCCTGCGGTCCTGCTACGTCCAATCTCTGCTCCTGGCAGACACACTCGGCGCCACATCGATCGCCTTTCCAGCCATCTCGGCCGGGGTGTACGGCTGGCCACTGGACGACGCTGCTCGGATCGCCGTCAGTGCCGTGCGAGGAACCTCCGCGCCGGGAATCGAGCTCGTACGGTTCGCCCTCTTCGGGGAGCGTGCATTGACAGCGTTCCGCCAAGCGTTGACAAATATACCCCCGGGGGGTATGAACTGAGATATGACAGACGCACGCGCACACGAATCGGTCGACTGGCGCACCGCCGTACAGGCGACCCTGCACTGCCTGACCGGCTGCGCGATCGGCGAGGTGCTCGGCATGATCATCGGTACCGGACTCGGGTGGTCCACGGCCAGACGATCGCCCTGGCCGTCGGGCTGGCCTTTCTCTTCGGCTACGCGCTGACCATGCGTCCGCTGCTGCGCTCCGGCCTGGCGCTCGGGGTGGCGGTCAAGCTGGCCCTGGCTGCCGACACCGTGTCGATCGCGGTGATGGAACTGCTCGACAATCTGGTGATGCTCTACGTGCCGGGTGCGATGGACTCGGGTCTGGCCAACTGGGTCTTCTGGGCTGCACTGGCCTTCGCTCTAGCGGTGGCCTTCGCGGTCGCCCTGCCGATCAACCGCTGGATGATTTCGCCGGGGCTCGGCCACGCGGTCGTGCACTCGCGCCACCATTGATCGGACCGGCATCGACTCGCCCGAGCCGGTCGCGATAGACCGCTCGGACGGCGAAGACCTGACGTAGTTCGCTTCGCACCTCGCCGAAGAACTCACGTTGATAGTCCTTGTCCACCAAGGCAGTCACCAAGAACTGCATTCCACCGATGGCGCCGATGAGACCCGCAGCCTTCAGCAACTCAACCGACAGGTAGACCTCGGCACCCAGCACACGCACGGCCGGGCCGACAACGGTCGGCGGCGCCCCGACCCATTGCTCGAAGGTCGGCATGGAGATGGTGAGCAATCCGAAGCCGACGTAGAGCGCGGTCACCATCCCGGCGACGATCAGCGCCTGGACGAATTGGCTGATGAACAACAGCAGGGTCACGTTGAGCCGTTCCCGGCCATGCAGCGGGATCGAGGGCACCGCTTCACGTGATCGATGCCGCGTGAGCGCCCCGCATGGCGCGTCCCCGCATTCTCGTTCCACCTCCTCCCAGCTCTCGAAATCGCCAAGCTCCTCGACCTGTGGGGGCAGCCGCAGCCAGATGAGCACGGCGCCGAGACCGGCGAACAGGCCGAGGGTGAGGACGTACAGCACGGGCGGAATCTCTGCTGCGACCTTCCACATCTCCGCGTTGAGGAACATGAAGACGCTGAACAGCAGCAGGGTGGGCAGGATCCGTCCTACCACCGGCAGCACGGTGCGCAGTTGCCGGACGGTGAGGACCACGGCCCAGATGCCGAGCGGGATGATCGCGTACGAGGTCACGACGTACACGAGCGCGAGCAGGCTCAGATTTCCGGCCAGCAACCACACCGCGGTCGGCCACTCTCGGCCGGCGATCATGGCCGAGATTGCGGGCACCAGCAGGAGGACGGCGACCTCGATCACCCCGAAGCGCGGCACGTCGGCAAAGGTTGCCCTCCCGCGCAGCCGGTTGGCCAGCATCCAGATCGCCGATGACGTGATGATCGCGCTGAAGAAGAGCCCGAAGCGCAGCAGCAGTGACCACCGGGTCGGCACGGCGAAGCTCAACTCGGCCACGAACACGACGAAGAGCAGCGGTGCCGCCCGGGTGAGGATGTCGCGGGTCGGGCTGTAGTCGACGATCAGGTGCGGCACACCGCGGTGCAGGAACCAGTCCTCGGTGGCCGCGCGCTGGCGGGTCGCTGCCGGGCTCGTCCGGGTCATCGTCTGCGCTATCTCCTAGCCACGATCATCGGGACATCCTGCCTGCCGGCTGCCCGCACGAGGAAGTTCACCGAAGTTTCCACCGATCATGGTCTCCTCAGGCCGGAAATGCGGTGAGATAGGCCGATGACGACTTCGCTCGGAATCCGGCGTACGGCGGGGATCGTGACGGCGATCGGGATTGTGCTCACCATGGTGACTCCGGCCCAGGCCAGCGATCCCGATTCGGTCCGCTTTGCGACCTTCAACGCCTCGCTGAACAGATTCGACGCCGGTCAGCTGATCACCGATCTGTCCACGCCGGACAATGCCCAGGCGGCCAACGTTGCGGAGGTCATCCAGCGCACCGCCCCGGACATCGTGCTGATCAACGAGTTCGACTTCGATCCCGACGGGACGGCCCTGCGACTGTTCCAGGACAACTATCTCTCGGTGCCACACAACGGCGCTCCGGCGATCGACTACGCCTACTCCTACACCGCGCCGGTCAACACCGGGGTGCCCTCCGGCTTCGATCTGAACAACGACGGCACGGTGGGCGGCCCCGACGACGCCTTCGGCTTCGGCTTCTTCCCCGGCCAGTTCGGCATGGCCGTCTACTCCAACCTCCCGATCAACGTCGATGCGATCAGGACCTTCCAGACGTTCCGGTGGAAGGACATGCCCGGCGCGCTGCTCCCGGACAACCCAAGCACGCCTGAGTCCGCCGATTTCTACTCGCCCGAGGAGCTCGAGGTCTTCCGACTGTCGTCGAAGAGTCATTGGGATCTGCCCGTGCAGGTCGGCCGGCGCACCGTGCACTTCCTGGTCAGTCACCCGACGCCGCCTGTGTTCGACGGCGAGGAGGACCGTAACGGCCGGCGGAACTCCGACGAGATCCGTTTCTGGGCCGACTACATCACTCCCGCGGACAGTGGATACATCTACGACGACGACGGCGGGTATGGCGGCCTGCCATTCGGCGCTCAGTTCGTCGTGGCCGGCGACCAGAACTCCGACCCGTTGGATGGCGACAGCCTGCCGGGCTCGATCGACCAACTGCTCGACGACCCACGCGTGAACGACGGCAACACACCGTCCTCGTTCGGGGCGGTGCAGGCCTCGATCCAACAGGGCGGTGCCAACCAGACACACCTCTCCCCGCCCCGCTACGACACCGCTGACTTCTCCGACACCGAGCCCGGAAACCTGCGGGCTGACTATCTGCTGCCGTCGAGGCCGATCCGGATTCTTTCCTCGGCAGTGTTCTGGCCGGTGTCGATAAGTCCGCTCTACCGATTGGTCTATGACCCGGGTTTCTCCCTCGGAGTGGCCAGCTCCGACCACCGACTGGTGTGGGCCGACCTGCGGGTCCTGCTTGCCTGATCCCGGGTTGGTCCTAGCGTTGGGTCCGTGACGGATCGGAGCGGGATACGGCTTTGCGACCTGACCACTCTCCGCACCGGTGGTACGGCCTCGCATGCGACCTCGGCCGAGTCACTCGACGAACTCGTCGATGCCGTACGCAGCGCCGACGCCACTTCCCGGGACCTCCTGCTCATCGGTGATGGATCCAACCTCGTTGCCCCCGACGAGGGTTGGGCTGGAGACGTAGTCCTGATCCGTACCCGAGCGGTCGACGCGAGTCGCGGGGCTGGGGAGTACGTCCAGGTACGGATAGCTGCCGGTGAACCATGGGACGAGATCGTGGCCCGCTCGGTCGACGCCGGGTGGTCGGGGTTGGAGTGCCTGTCCGGCATTCCAGGTCGCACCGGTGCGACGCCGGTGCAGAACGTCGGTGCGTACGGCCAGACCGTGGCCGATTCGATCAGCGGCGTGGAGATCTTCGACCGGGACACCGACCAACGCATGTCCTGGTCGGCGGCGGCGTGCCGGTTCGGTTACCGCGACAGCCGGTTCAAGCACACCGATCGGTTCGTGGTGCTCTGCGTCGGGTTCCAGCTGCGGCGTTCCCGGCAGTCGGCGCCGATCCGGTACCCGGAACTGGCCGCCCGACTCGGGCTCGAGGTCGGGGAGCGGGCACCGACCGCCGACGTACGCGCGGCGGTGCTGGATCTGCGCCGCAGCAAGGGAATGGTCCTCGACGCGGCTGATCACGACACCTGGAGTGCCGGGTCGTTCTTCACCAACCCGATCCTGACGGCCGCCGAGTACGCGCGTTTCACGCAGCGGGCCGCCGCCCATCTCGGTGCAGCGGCGCAGTGGCCGGCCTATCCCGATGTGCGCGGGCACAAGCTGTCCGCGGCCTGGCTGATCGAGCAGGCCGGCTTTGCCAAGGGGTACGCGCGGGGCGCGGCGGCCGTATCCGGCAAACACACCCTCGCGCTGACAAATCGGGGTGCAGCCACCTCCACGGACATTCTCGCGCTGGCAGCGGAGATCACGGCGCGGGTCGAGTCGACGTTCGGCGTGCCACTGCACGCCGAGCCCCGCATCCCCCGATTTTCCCCACCGTGCGGGCACTAGCCTCGGTGCGGTGCCGAACGAAGCGACCCCTTGGTGGGGCGTGTTGTCATCGGCGGCGGCACCGACCCTGCTGATCGGTGGCTGGACCTTGGCCGCGGCCCAGCAGGACACCGGATTCGACTCGCTCACCCAGACGATCAGCGCCCTGGCCGCCCTAGATGCCACCAACCGGTGGATCATGACCGCCGCGCTGGCCGGGGTGGGCGTCTCGCACGTCACCACCGCTCTGGCGTTGCGCGGAGCGGCTCTCCCCGGTCGGGTCGTCCTGGCCGGCGGGGGAGTCGCGACCCTGCTGGTGGCAGCCCTGCCGCTGCCCACGGTCCTGGGTGACGGCGGCTCTACTCCGCACGCAATCGTGGCCGGGATCTCCTTCGGCGCCCTCGCCGTCTGGCCGGCGCTCGCGATGCGTGCACATCGACTGAGCCGCGATGCTGACCGAGGTCGCGGTGCCGAGCGCGCGCCTCGTCCGGGCAAGGGCGGGGTTCCCTGGGGCTTACGCCGCAAGGTGGCTCTTACGGCCACAGTTGTGCTGCTGGCTGGCGTCGGCTGGTTCGTCTCCGACCTCGGTCAGGAAGGCAGCCAGGTGGGCCTTTCCGAACGAGTCACCGCCGGCGCCCAAGCGATCTGGCCACTTCTCGTGGTCCTCAGCACCCGCCGAGCCCGCCACTAGCCGACTCGAGGTCAGTCGGTCTCGCGGTGCACCTTGTGCTGGGCCGCCTGAGCCAGCGGGCGGACGACCATCAGGTCCACGTTCACATGGTGCGGGCGGGTGATCGTCCAGGCGATGCAGTCAGCGATGTCGTCGGCGACCAAAGGTTCGCGGACGCCCGTGTAGACAGCATCGGCGCGGGAGCGGTCGCCGTCGAACCGGTTGAGGGAGAACTCCTCGGTGGCCACCATTCCCGGCGCCACCACCATCACCCGTACCGGTTGGCCGACCAGTTCCAGCCGCAACGTCTCGGCGACCACGTGCGTCCCGTGCTTGGCCGCGGTGTACCCCCCGCCGCCCTCGTAGACGCCCATTCCGGCCGTAGAGCCGACCAGCACGACGTCGCCGGTCCCGCTGGCGACCAGTGCCGGTAGCAGCGCCTTGGTCATCCGGACGACGCCGAGCACGTTGACCTCATACA
>JACCQS010000360.1 GCA_013814015.1 Geodermatophilaceae bacterium
ATCGCGTTCGACGTCGCAGACGACCGGATCAAGCACGTCTGGGCAGTACGGAACCCCGACAAGCTCCGACCTTGGACGGGCTGACGCGGAGATCGTTGCGACGACCGGGGTGCGAGAGCCAGCTTCAATCCCTCGTGGTCGCGGCCGAATGGCGCTCACCCGCAACGACCATTGCACTTACCGCGGTTCGAGTTTCGCCCCGATTGGGGAGCTGCGGCCTAGTTCGCGATCACGCCTCCCCCGGGGCCGACCGCCGCCCACCACCGAGCCCCCTCGTGGGTCGGTCGCGAGAATGGACATCAGATTGGCGTCGACCCATTCGCCATCCCAGTGCAGCGCGTCCCGGGCGACTCCCTCCGCGATGAACCCGCATTTCTCGTACACCCGCTTGGCCCGAGGGTTGAAGGCGTAGACCTCGAGACTGATCCGGTGCAGGCCGACCTCGTCGAGTCCGTACCCGACGACGGCCCGGGTCGCCTCGGTGCCGTACCCGCGGCCGAACTCACCGGCGAGCGCGATTCTCAGGTTCATCGACGCGTTGTCGGCATCAAGTTCGTTGAGCACGATCTCGCCGAGGTAGCAGTCGTCCTCGGCGCGGATGATGGCCCAGTCGGCGCGGTCCGCTTGCTCGGCTAAGCCCTTGAGGTGGTTGCTGATCTGTTCCTGAGTAAACGTGGCATGCGTGCCGGTCAGCCGCCTGCTCTCCTCGTTCGCCAGCAGTGCCGACAAGCCGTCGAGATGCTGGGCGCCCTGGGGTTCCAGACGTAGTCGATCGGTGGTCAGGATGGCGACCTCGGTCAGTGCGGCGGCGAAGATCACAGGGTCTCCTCTCGATGCTCGGGCTTCTGCACGAGACTGGGACCGTGCAGGCGATCGAACGGGTGTGGGTCTCGATCGTGACGACGCAGCCGGCACCACCCGCTTGGGCGATCGCAGCGAGCGCCTTGGTGGCGTTGTTGATGGTCGTTGATCGTCGGCTGTGGCGGCGCACCCGGCATCTGATCACCACCGCACACGAAGGGTCCCACGGTCTGGCCGCGCTACTGACCGGCCGTCGGCTCAGCGGCATCCGACTGCACTCCGACAGCTCCGGAGTCGCTCTGTCCAAGGGCCGCAGTTCGGGTCCAGGCATGGTGCTGATGCTGATGGCGGGATACGTCGGCCCGGGTCTGATCGGCCTCGGCGCCGCGGTGCTACTCGCCGCCGGCTATGCCGTCGCGGTCCTCTGGTTGCTGCTGGTGCTGCTGGCCCTGCTGTTGGTTCAGATCCGGAACTGGTTCGGCCTCTGGTCGATCCTCGTTACCGGTGCGATGGTGTTCGCGGTGTCCTGGTTCGCCTCAGAGGAAGTGCAGTCCGGCTTTGCCTACCTGGTGACCTGGTTCCTCCTGCTGGGTGCGCCGCGGCCGGTCATGGAACTGCACCGTTCGCGGCGTGGCCGGGCTCGCGACTCCGATGCCGATCAACTCGCCCGGCTCACCGGCGTGCCGCCGATCGGCTATGTCTGCCTTTTCCTGGTCGTGACCGTCGGCGCACTGTGTGCCGGCGGCTGGTGGCTGCTGACCGGAGAACTTGGGCAATGAGACTGGGCCTCGATCGCCTTGCTGGACGCCAGATCGGCTCAGCCGGACCGGAGTTGGCACAGCACTGGCGATAGCGGCGCTTTGCCTGTTCTATGGGGGTGTGCGCAGCACGCGCGGCAGCGCGACAATCCGGGCGTTTGGCACGCGCGTGCTGGTCGTGACGTTGACCGTCTCGACCTGGTCCTTGGCCCCGGCTCGACCCGCGGCCGCGCAGGAATCCGACCAGTTGACCGACAGCCCCGCGGTTTCTCTGCCGGAGGAGATTTTCGGCGGCTCCGGGACCAAGGACGATCCGCCGGTGAATATCGATGCCGTGTCGGTCTACGCTGCCGAACGCGGCCTGGTCGGGGTCGCCGTCTTCGATCGGCGAACGGGTACCTACGACGACAACGGGGCCGCCGCGCACAGCCCGATGGGTTCGGCATCAGTGATCAAGGTCCTGATGGCCGAGGAAATCCTGCACCGGGCGGCTATGGGGCAGATTCAGCTGGGTCCGACGGAATACGCCAGCATCGAGACCATGCTGGTCGACTCCAACGATCCAGCTGCCTCCAGCCTGTACAGCCAGTTCGGCGGTGTCGCGCTGATCATGGCCGCCCTGACCCGCCACGGAATGACCGAATCAAGCGCACCGGCAGACCCTCAGTACTGGGGCAACACCAAGATCAGCGCACACGACATCGCGGTCTTCTACAACAGCATGCTCGCCGGCTCGTTACCAGCGGAAAGTCGTGAGTACCTGCTTGATCTGCTTCGTCGCACAGCCCCTGTTGCCTCTGACGGCTTCGGCCAGATCTTCGGCCTGGCTGGTGGCGACCCGACCCTGAATGTGGCGGTCAAACAAGGCTGGATGTGTTGTCTGGACGGGGTCCGCAATGTGCATAGCACCGCCGTGCTCGGCGATCAGAACCGTTACGTCGTCATCATCCTCACCCAGTACTCCCCCGATTTGCCCTGGGAACACGGATTGACCACCACCACCGAGCTGGCCCAGTTGGTCCTGGACCAACTGGAAGTCTGAGGCCCCCGGCCCACCAAGAGGGTCGGAATCGACTGCCGGATCCCGATGTCTACCGTGGAGATAGGTCAGTCAGTCACAACAGAGGGAGATTTCCGTCGATGGCCAGCAACCTGCGTGACCCCTACGATTCGCTTCCCGACGTCGCATCCTTCGAGGTTCGTAGTGACGACATCGGCGATGGGCAGCGGGTGCCGGATCCGCACGCAAGCGGCGCCATGGGTGTGCCCGAGGGCAAGGACGTCTCCCCGCACCTGAGCTGGTCTGGATTTCCTGCGGCCACGAAGAGCTTCGCCGTCACCATGTACGACCCGGATGCCCCGACGGCGAGTGGCTTCTGGCACTGGGCCGCCTTCAATCTTCCTGTCTCGGTCACCGAACTGCGCAGTGACGCGTCCAAGGACGACATGCCCGAGGGTGCTGTGCAACTGCGCAACGACGCCGGCCAAGCCGGCTATGTCGGCGTTGCTCCGCCGCAAGGACATGGCCCGCACCGGTACTTCACCGTCGTACACGCAGTGGACGTGGAGACCCTCGACATACCGGCCGACAGCACTCCCGCTTATCTCGGCTTCAATCTGTTCGGGCACACCCTTGCGCGAGCTGTGATCGTTGCGACCTACGAACAGTGACCTCTTCCGCGGGAGGACCACCGGGCTCTCCTGCCGAGTACCCGCCGGCGGATCGACTCGACCTGATCGAGGAACTGCACGGTCATCAGGTCGCCGACCCCTACCGATGGCTGGAGGACCCGAAGTCAGCGCAGACCCGGCAATGGGTTGCGGCGCAAGGACAACTGTTCGAGTCCACGAGTGCTGAATGGAAAACCCAGCCCGAGTTCGCAGCGCGGATCACGGAATTGTTGGGCACCGGGGACATCGGGCTTCCTCGGTTCCGCGGCCGCCTTTGTTTCTTCACTCGACGGGCCTGCGACGGTGAGTTGCCGGGGCTCTACGTACGCGACGACTCAGCCAACCCGCTCACAGAGCGGATCCTGATCGATCCGCTGGCCATCGATCCGGCGGCCACCACGACCCTGGATTCCTGGAACCCCTCCCCCAGCGGCGCGCTGATCGCGGTGCTAATCAGCGCCGGTGGGACGGAGGACTCCGAGCTACTGGTGATCGACGTGGCCACCGGGGAAACCGTGGACGGCCCGATCGACCGGTGTCGATTCTCCTCGATCGGCTGGCTGCCCGACGACGGCGGCTTCTATTACGTACGCCGCGAGGACCCGGCCGGGCTTGCCGAAACCGAGGCTTCCTACCACCGCCGGATCCGGTTGCGCCGCTTCGACCGTCGCCCCGACGAAGACATCGTGGTCTTCGGCGACGACCGCGACAAGGCAAGCATCTTCTCGGCCCAGACCGACGCATCCGGTCGTTGGCTGGTGCTGCACAGCCAGATCGGCACCCAACACAGCAACGAGGTATGGCTGGCCGACCTCGAAGCAGGCGACCCGGATCGCCCGCAACTCGTACCGGTCATCACCGGACGTCAGGCCGAGACCAAGGCGCACGTAGCCGACGACGGTCGGCTCTACCTGCTCACCGACCTCGACGCACCTCGATTCCGCCTGGCCGTCACGGACCCACAAACCCCGGGGTTGGAGCATTGGAAGACGCTCCTGCCCGAGGACACCGAAGCGGTATTGAACGACGTTGCCGTGGTGCACCGGGCCGACCGCCCGGTTTTTCTGGCCCTACGTGCCCGTCATGCACTGAGCGAGATCAGCGTGCATGACCTACGGACCGGAGAATCATCCGGCTCGGTTGCCCTGCCCGCACCCGGCACGGTGACTGAGCTCGTAAGCCGCTTCGGCGGCGGGCACCAGGTGTGGTTCGACCTGACCGCCTTCGACAGCCCCACGTCTGCGTACTGCTTCGACGCCAACACTGGTCAGCTCACATTGCACGAACGCTCCCCGGGCTCGGTGACGCCGCACGTCCAGATCGAGGTACAGCAGGTCAGCTATACCTCGGCCGACGGGACGCTCGTGCGGATGTTCGTCGTCGCGCAGGCCGTACGCCCAGATCGGCCGCGGCCGACGGTACTGACCGGATACGGCGGCTTCAACATCTCCCGTTCACCGACGTATTCGCCTTGGGCGATCGCCTGGGTCGAGTCGGGCGGAGTGTACGTCTTGGCCAACCTGCGCGGCGGCAGCGAGGAGGGCACCGCCTGGCACGAGGCCGGCTACCGGGCCGACAAGCAGAACGTCTTCGACGATTTCAACAGCGCGGCCGAGCACCTGATTTCGACAGGTTGGACCACACCCGACCTGCTCGGAATCCAGGGAGGATCCAACGGCGGGTTACTGGTCGGCGCGGCCATGACTCAGCGACCCGAACTCTACCGAGCGGTCGTCTGCTCGGCCCCCCTGCTGGACATGGCCCGGTACGAGAGGTTCGGCCTGGGTCGGTTCTGGAGCCATGAATACGGCTCAGCTGACGACCCGCTGGAGTTTGGGTGGCTGTTGGGCTACTCGCCTTATCACCATGTCCGCCCGGCCGCCTATCCGGCCACTCTGTTCACCGTCTTCGACGGCGACACCCGGGTCGACGTGCTGCATGCCCGAAAGATGTCCGCCGCGCTGCAGGCGGCGACGTCGGTCCCGGTGAACGAATGTCCGATCCTGTTCCGGCTGGAGACCGGGGTGGGTCACGGCGCGCGGGCCGCCTCGCGGACGGCCGGTCTGGCTGCCGATCAGCTCGCATTCTTCGCCCACTATCTGGCCATTGGGTGACAACGGTGTCAGCAGGACGCCAGACAGGTGGTGCCGGCCTGGGCGAAGCCGACCCGCTCGTACACCCTGGCCGAGTCGTCATCACCGGCCGAGAGAAAGACCAGCGAACACTCCTGCCGGGCATCAGCTACCAGGGCCGCCGTGAGTGCGGCCCCGAGGCCCCGACCGCGAAAGTCGGGCAGGGTACCGACGCCCACGATCTCCGAGATCACCTCGTTGCCCACGACAACGGGCTGATGGGATCCGACCGCCAGCAGTCGAGTTCCCGACATCGCGGCCATCATGACGGTGCGGCCGTCGGCGATCCGGGCCCGAAGATGTGCCACGGCGGCCTCTGTCGGGTCAGGACTCGCCTGGCCCGGACCGTCGTTGTCGTCAGTCTCGGAGAACGCGCGGGCCGAAAGGTACAGATAATCCCGCAGCGCCGGCTCGTCAGCTCCAACCAGGAACAGCCGTACGCCGCCGGGCAACATCACGTCAACTGGGTCGGCCACGACCAGCAGCGGCCCGTCCACAGTGGACAGCCCGGCGCGGGAGGCCGCGACACGCATGGACGGCGTCGCCTCGGCCAGCCATTCCAATGCCTGCGGTACATCTAATTCGCGCATTCGCGCACACGCCCGATCGATGTCCTGCAGGACCACCTCGCTCACCCCGAGGCGCGGCCGCGCGTAGTAGGACCAGGGCCCGTTGCCCACGAACAAGGTGAGTGAGCCAATCTCCTCGACGCGCGCGTCACTGCGCGGAGCGGCGTCGTAGTAGTGCTCCACTCTCTGCAGTGTTGCGTCGACCGTCACGTTGGCACCCTAGCTGCGTCGAGCGTGGTCTCCCAGGCAGGATGAGGCGGTGGCGATCACGGGCGATGGGAGCCCCTCTCCGTTCGTGACCTTCGACAGGGGGAGCTGGCGCTCCCTGGCAGCGAGTACGCCGCTGCCCCTGGCGCCGGAGGAGATCACCCGCTTGCGCGGTCTGGGCGACACGGTGGATACCGACGAGGTGGCCACCGTCTATCTCCCGCTCTCGCGGCTGCTGAACCTCTACGTCGCCACCGTGCAGGGACTTTGGTCGGCCCAGTCGCGCTTCCTGGGCTCTGGTGAGGCAAAGGTGCCATTCGTCATAGCCGTGGCCGGAAGTGTCGCGGTGGGCAAGAGCACCACCGCTCGGATCTTGCAGGCACTGTTGTCACGATGGCCGGATCATCCGATGGTCGAACTAGTTACCACCGATGGATTCCTCTATTCCAACGAGGTGCTCAGCGCCCGAGGTCTCTTGCACCGCAAGGGTTTCCCTGAGACCTACGATCAGCGTCGACTGGTTCGCTTCCTGTCCGAAGTGAAGTCCGGCGCAGCGTCGATCGTGGCACCGATGTACTCGCATCTGCTTTACGATGTCGTGTCGGGGCCCGGCATACCCATCGAGAGTCCGGACATCCTGATCCTCGAGGGCCTCAACGTCCTGCAGTCCCGGGCCCGCGCCGACGGCCGCGTCCCGGGAGTCTTCCTGTCGGATTTCTTCGACTTCTCGGTCTTCGTCGATGCCGCGGAAGGCGATATCCGGCGGTGGTACGTCGAACGCTTCCTTGCCTTGTGCTCGACCGCGTTCCAGGACGAGAAATCGTACTTTCACCGGTACGCCCGGCTGAACGAGGCCGAGGCGGTGGCCACTGCGGAAGCAATCTGGGCCGGGGTCAACGCCCCGAACCTGGTGCAGAACATCGCTCCCACGCGCTCCCGGGCGAAACTGATCCTGCACAAGGCGGCCGACCACTCGGTTCGAAAGGTGCTGCTGCGCAAGCTCTGACGATCAGAACCAGGTGCTGGACCACGGGGGCGCGGCGGTCGAGAACATCAGGTCGGTGCTTTCCAGCGCGCCACTACGGTGTTCCTCGGCCTGTCCGGCACGGGCCAGCTGTCGCACGGAATACCCGCCCAGCAGGGCCGCTCCCAGAGTGCTCACCGGCATGCTGATGTCCGGCGACCGGGTGCTTACCCCGCACTGGGCTCCGTTCGGCCCGCCGGTGAGTTCGTACCGTCCCGAAACAAGCCCCTGATGGTCGATGACCTCGAGAACGACAGTGCCTTCCACGCGGTACCGGCGGGCAGCCAAGGCCGCTGGAACGTCCACGACCCGGCACCAGAGGAAGTCGTGTCGTTTGGAGGCGCGTGCCCGGCGCGGATCGGTGAGCAGCCAGGGCAGCACCTCGTCGACAGGTCGGTCTCCCGCGGTCACTTCAGTGACCAGATCGACAGAGAGCAGATAGCCCCACAGCGCCCTATCGGCTTGCACCCCAGCGCTGAGCAGAGTGTCCACGGTCAGAGTGGCTGCGGGCAGCATTGCCTCCCACGTAGTCTCGACTCGGTAGCGAACAGCGCCGATCACCGAGCCCGCGGCGTCGCGGGCAAGCACATGGAAGGCACGCGGAACCTCGGGCCGAGTGGGTAGTTGGACGATCCCGAGATCGACGTCCCAGAACCAGTCGGGTCGGCTGATCTCGCCGACCTGCCGGACGCGGATCCGCTCGTACAGCTCGGCGGCGGCCGTACGGAATTCGGTCAGGTCCACGAACTCGACTGAAGCGGAGGAAGTCTCGACGAGTGCGGTGCGGCGAGTGTCGACAGAGAAGCTTTGTACTTCGGTACTCGGCCCGTACCCCCAGCGACCGTAGATCGGCCACTCGGCGGCGATCAGGATGCTCACCGGCTCTCCGCGGTCTCGGCAGGCAGCGAGCTCCGCCGTGACCAGGCGGCCGGCCAGTCCCCGGCGTCGGTGGGTCGCGGTGGTGGTGACCTGGGTCACTGCGGACACCGTGAGCGGGATGGCGCCCGGCATCGTGAGTTCGACCGGGAAACTGCGCAGAGTTGCCACGATCCGGTCACCGTCGAAGGCGCCCCAGGTTCGCTCGAGCGGGAGAAAGGCACGGCGCTGCTCGGAATCATCGACATCGGACGGGTTCAGAAAGCCACGGCGTACGGCCACGCTCCACGGATGCAGTTCATCGGATGTGATCGTCCGGATCTCGGCAGCCATGTGCGCAAGCGTAGGAGTTCCCACCAACGGCTTATCTCGTTCGCACCAGCATCCTTGGCTGCCAGGGAACCGATCCGGCTCAGCCGCCGTCGGAAATCAAGCTCAGTCGATTTGGGTATCGGAGGCGCATCAGCGCGGCATCGCCGTGATCAGATCGTTGTGCACACTTATCGGGTACCCCGGTGGCCGACACGCTGGTGTCCACCTAGGCTGGGTCAAGCGTCACCTGCGTCACACTGTGCATGCGGCTTCCCCGCCGGCACGAACCGCACGATTCAGATTAGGAATGAGTGAGTAAGACGAACACCATGTGTCCCCACCAGCCCTGCTGTCCCACAGCGGACAGCGCCGGTCGCGACGCCGCTCATGTCGTGCACAGCCGCCCTGAACAGGGGTGGAGCCTGCTGTGCAATGGCGTGGTCCTCTTCGAAGACAACGGGGAGATTCTGCCCAACGGCAGGGTCATCTCCTCTCGCCGCCCGCAGGCCGCCGCGGTCTGAACACGCGCGTCCCGCTGCCTGCACGACGCACCAAACCTGTTCTCGCCAGCAGCAAGGCCAGCCCGGCTGAGCTGAGCTCGCCTCCGTTCAGTCGGCGTACTCCGAGACCGGCGGACAACTACAGACCAGATGTCGGTCCCCATAGGCTCCGTCGATCCGCCGGACCGGGCTGAGATAACTTCGCCCGGCCAGGGACGGCACCGGGAACACCGCCAGGTTCCGGTCGTAGGGATGATCCCACTCCCGAGTCAACATCCTGAGCGTATGCGGGGCCTGACGCAGCGGGTTGTTCCCCGCCTCCCACTCCCCCCGCTCGACCGCCTGGATCTCGCCACGGATCGCGATCATCGCCTCGACGAAGCGATCCAGTTCGGCGAGATCTTCGCTCTCGGTGGGTTCGACCATCAAGGTTCCGGCAACCGGGAAGCTCATCGTCGGGGCATGGAAGCCGTAGTCGATCAGCCGCTTGGCGATGTCATCCACGGTCACCCCGGATGCCTTGGTGACCGGCCGGATGTCCAGGATGCACTCGTGTGCCACCAGGCCGTCCGCACCGGCGTACAGGATCGGGTAGTGCTCGCGAAGCCGGGTGGCGACGTAGTTCGCCGCCAGGATCGCGCTCTGCGTCGCCCGTCGCAGGCCGTCCGGGCCCATCAGCCGGATGTAGGCCCAGGAGATCGGCAGGATGCCGGCTGACCCCCACGGCGCTGCCGAGACCGGGCCGGGACCGGTCTCCGGCCCGGCAGCCTCGGTCAGTGGATGGTTGGGCAGGTACGGGACCAGATGCTCCCGTACCCCGATCGGCCCCACACCAGGTCCGCCTCCACCGTGCGGGATGCAGAAAGTCTTGTGCAGGTTCAGGTGACTGACGTCCGAGCCGAACTTTCCCGGCCTGGCGAGGCCGATCAGCGCGTTCAGATTTGCCCCGTCGACGTAGACCTGTCCGCCGGCTTCGTGCACAGCCGCGCAGATGTCGGTGATCGCCGTCTCGAAGACCCCATGCGTCGACGGGTAGGTGATCATGATGGCGGCCAACTCACCGCGATGCCTCTCGACCTTGGCGTTGAGGTCGTCGAGGTCGACGTTGCCCGCTACGTCGCACGCGACGACCCCAACTCGCATGCCGGCCATGACCGCGCTTGCCGCGTTCGTACCATGCGCTGAGGACGGGATCAGGCAGACGGTTCGCGCCTGCTCACCGTTGGCGTCGTGATAGGAACGAATCGCCAGCAGGCCGGCGAATTCACCCTGCGCCCCGGAGTTCGGCTGCACGCTTATGGCGGCATATCCGGTGATCTCGGCTAGATCGGCACAGAGTTCGGAGATCAGCTGTTGGTAGCCGGCCGTCTGATCTGCGGGCGCGAAGGGATGTATTCCGGCGAATTCCGGCCAGGTGATCGCCTCCATCTCGGCCGCGGCATTCAGCTTCATCGTGCAGGAGCCCAGCGGGATCATCGTGCGATCCAGGGCCAGATCCTTGTCCGACAGGGACCGCATGTAGCGCAACAGCGAGGTCTCCGACCGGTAGGCGGAGAAGACCGGGTGGGTGAGGTAGCCAGAGGTACGGCGCAGCTGCTCGGGAATCAACTCGAGCTCGCTCTCGGCCCCCGCTGCATACGCCAGGTCCACGGTGGACGTGCCGAACGCCTTGGCCACCGAGGCGATGTGCTCGGCCGAGGTACGTTCGTCGCAGGAGATGCCCACATGATCGGCGTCGATGCGCCGCAGGTTGATGCCCTCTTCGAGCGCTGCTGCCAGGATCTCGTCTGCCCGACCGACCACCCGTACGCTCAGGGTGTCGAAGAATGGCGTGTCATGCACCTGAATTCCGTTGTCGCGTAACGCTTTTGCCAGCGATGCGGCATGGCTGTGTACGCGCCGAGCGATGGCCGCAAGCCCTTCCGGCCCGTGATAGACCGCATACATCGAGGCGATCACGGCCAGCAACACCTGGGCCGTGCAAATGTTGGAGGTCGCCTTCTCCCGTCGGATGTGCTGCTCACGGGTCTGTAGGGCCAGGCGATAGGCGGGGTCCCCGTCGGCGTCCACCGACAACCCGACCAGCCGCCCCGGCAGCTGCCTGGCCATCCGCTCGCGAACGGACATGTAGCCGGCGTGCGGGCCGCCGAAGCCCAGTGGGATTCCGAAGCGCTGGGTAGTTCCGACGACGACGTCGACGTCGATCTCACCCGGTGGACGTAACACGGTGAGCGCCAACAGGTCGGCGGCAGCAACCACCACCATTCCCCGCTCGTGTGCTTGGGTGACCAGTGCGCCATGATCGCGAACGGCACCACTGGCCCCCGGGTACTGCACCAGCACGCCGAAGAACTCTCCGTCCGGCAGATCGCCGCTCAGGTCGGCGACCACGACATCGAGCCCGAGCGGTCGGGCCCGCGTCTGCAGAACAGCCAGCGTCTGCGGAAACACATCTGCATCGACCAGGAACGCGCCGCCCGCGGCGGACTTGGTGGCCCGCCGAGCCAGCGTCATCGCCTCCGCGGCGGCGGTGGCCTCGTCCAACAACGAGGCGTTGGCGACCTCGAGCCCGGTCAGGTCGGCGACCATTGTCTGGAAGTTGAGCAGGGCCTCGAGCCGGCCCTGGCTGATCTCAGGCTGGTACGGCGTGTACGCGGTGTACCAAGCAGGACTCTCCAGTACCCGACGAGTGATCACCGCCGGCGTGTAGTTGTCGTAGTAACCCAGGCCGATCATCGAGGTCTGCACCTGGTTCTTGGCGCCGATCTTGCGCAGCGCGCTGAGCACGTCGACCTCCGAGCACGCGGCCGGGAGGGACAACACCTCGGCCGCACGGATTCCGGCCGGCACGGCGGCTTCGGTGAGCGCGTCCAGGCTCTCGTATCCGACGGCTTGCAGCATGCGGTCCGTATCGGCAGGACGGGGGCCGATATGCCGGTCGGCGAAGGTTCTCGCGGCCTCCCGGTCGTACGGCGGGGCGGGTATCAGCACCAGAGCGAAGCTACCAGCGTGGACTTAGGAGACGGCACGCTGCTGACGCCGGCCGGCGAGTTCATCTGGGTCTGCGCCGACGCATCGGCCATCGGCCCGCTCGGCTGGAAGGGTATGCAGCGAACCGGTGAGCTCGCGCAACGCCCCGGACACCGCGATTCCGAACACCCCTTGACCGCCGGCGAGGAGGTCGACGACCTCCTCGGCCGATGTGCACTCGTACACGCTGACGCCGTCGGAGAGCAGGGTGATGTTGGCGAGATCCCGCACGCCACGGCCACGAAGAAACTCGACCGCCTTGCGAATGTTGGGCAGCGACACCCCGGCATCCAGTAGTCGCTTGACCACCTTGAGGACCAGGATGTCTCGAAAGGAGTACAGCCGCTGAGTTCCCGAACCGGTGGCGCCGCGTACGGTCGGCTCGACGAGGCTGGTGCGTGCCCAGTAGTCCAACTGCCGGTATGTGATTCCCGCCGCGCTGCAGGCCACCGGTCCGCGGAAGCCGACCGCCTCGCGAGCTGCCTCGTCATAGCTGACCCCGGCTACCTCAGCAGTGGAGAAGAGGATCTGCTGGGCCGGTTCGCCCAGATCGGAGGCCGACCCGTCGACACCTGGAAGGTGGCTGCCGCGTTCGCTCATGTCGTGATCTCCTCGGCGATCGGGCCGGCAGACCCTTCCCGCGGCAGCTGCCAGCAGGAGTAAGTCACACCGTGGTAATTGCCACCGACCGTAGGCCCGCAACCGGTGGGAGGTCAACGCGCGATGCGGCGTGTCGAAAAGCTAACCCTCATGCACAGGTCGAGAGTCCTTCCGGATCTACTTAGCTTGCTTGCCGCCGAAGTCCTCCGGGGTGATGGTGTCCAAGAACTCCTTGAACTTCTCCACCTCGTCCTCCTGCTCGTCCGGAATCACGATGCCCACCTCGTCGAGTAGTTCCTCGGCGCCGAAGATCTTCGCGCCGCTTCGGACCGCCAGAGCGACCGCGTCCGAGGGACGAGAACTGACGCGCGGGAAACCGGTGAACAACAGCTCGGCGAAGTAGGTGCCGTCCTTCATCTCGGTGATGTGCACCGCCTCGAGGGTGCCGTTCAACGTCTTGATGACATCGCGTAGCAGATCGTGGGTCATCGGACGGGCCGGCCTGACACCTTGCTGCTCGAAGGCGATGGCAGCCGCCTCGACGGCCCCGACCCAGATCGGCAGGTAACGCTCTCCATCGACCTCTTTGAGCAGCAGAATCGGTTGGTTGGCCGGAAGCTCGACGCGTACGCCTACGACACTGAGTTCGCGCATCGTCATCTTGTCCCCCACCATCGAAGGCCTTGGCACCGTTACCGATGACCGTACACGTCGTCGGGGCAACCGGAGCCGCGACGAAGAACGCCGATCAGCGGCGGATTGCGGCGGGCAGCCCGGTCTTGACCAGGGTGGCGTGCAGCCGGACTGACAGCGCCGCCAGTTCCCGCATGTTCTCCTCAGCGCGAGCACTCGCATCGGGCCCACGGCTATGCAACAAGGGCGCCAGGACCTGCTCGAAGAGCCCGATCTCGCGATCGGCCGCCGCGCGGTAAGCCCGGAGGTGACGTGCCTCGATACCGAACCGCGCCATCTCGGCGATCGTCCGAGCGATCATCAGTGCGTCAGCATCGAAGAACCCGGAACCGGCGGGACGAGGAACCAGGATGCGCAGGTCCATCAGCTGCGCGACCTGATCGAGCGCCAATCCTGTCGCGGCACAGAGTTCCTCGACCGAGACCCTTACATCGCTATTGCCCGAGACGAAGTCCTCGACATCTGGCATCCCGGGAGCAGCCGACAGCCGTGGCGCCCGAGGGGCTCCTCCGTTGGCATCCGGTTGCAGCCCGCGGTCAAGAGCATCCAGGCGCTCCTTGATCACCCGAAGCGGAAGATACTGATCGCGCTGGGCGGCCAGCACGTAGCGCAGTCTGGAGACATCCTCGTCAGAAAACTTTCGGTAACCCGATGCAGTTCTCTCCGGAGTGATCAACTCCTCGGCCTCGAGGTACCGAATCTTGGAAATGGTCACCGAAGGGAACTGCGCTCGAAGTTCACTCAGCACCTCGCCGATGCTCAGCTTCCCGTCACCATCCCGACTGGAGGCATGCTCTGGGGCGCTCATATCTTGGTCCATACCACCAGGACGGTCACGGCTGGCCCGCAGCATCCCCGCCGGTGGCGCCGCTGGTGAGGAATACCAGTCGGAACTTGCCAATTTGTACTTCGTCGCCGCCGGACAGGATCGCGGTGTCGATCGGTTCGCGGTTGACGTACGTGCCGTTCAGGCTGCCCACATCGCGTACCAGGAAGCCCTGATCCTCACGGGCGAACTCCACATGACGCCGGGACACCGTCACGTCGTCGAGGAAGATCTCACTGTCTGGATGCCTGCCTGCAGTCGTGACATCGCGGTCGAGGAGAAACCGGCTACCTGCGTTGGGGCCACGCTTGACGACCAGTAGTGCGGAGCCTGGTGGGAGCGAGTCGACGAACCCGCCGTCCCCGGAGTGCTCATGCACATCCTCGCCGACCTCGGGTAATTCGGTCGAATCCTCGCCGCCCACCTTGGGGATGACCTTGGTCGTGTCCCCCGTCGGAACCTCATTGCTGCGCGACAAGGCGTGCCCACACTGGGCGCAGAACCGGCTGCTGTCAGGATTCTCGTGCCCACATTGAGTGCAATACACGCCGGCTCATTCTCCTGTCTGTGCTGTTCACAGTTCTGACTTCTTTGGATTGAGGGTCAACCATACGTCGAGGGTCCCCCTGGTGACACCAGTGCATCCGCACCCGTCGAACGGATCAGGACCGATCGAGGTGATCCTGATAGGCATCCGCGTCCAGCATCTCCTCCAACTGGTCAGCGCCATCGCTGGAGACGGTGATCTCGACCAGCCAGCCATCGCCGTAGGGATCGCGATTGACCAGTTCCGGACTTTCCTCGAGATCAGCGTTGTGCGCCCGCACCGTGCCGTTACACGGTGCATAGATGTCTGAGACCGACTTCGTCGATTCGACCTCACCGAACGGTTCGCCCGCCGTCACGGCGTCGCCTTCAGCCGGCAGCTGCACGAAGACGATGTCGCCGAGAGCGCTCTGCGCGAAATCGGTGATGCCCACGCGTGCAACCCTCGGGTCCTCTGCGGTGAGCAGCACCCACTCGTGCTGCTCGCTGTACTTGCGGTCGTCCGGTACTGCCACTGTCGGGCCTCTCGTCAGGGTCTGGACGTCGGCATAGGGATCCGATGCGATCATCGGATCAGTCATCTGGGTCGGGAGCGGGTTCAGCGTATTCAGGCTCGTCCAGCGGTCGCAAGGCGTCCACGACGACCTGGTCGGCGGGAACGATGTCGATACTTGCACCGGCTTGCAGGACCTTGTCCTCGACACCGCCGGGGATCTGCATCGCCGTGGACAGAGTCTGGCCGTCCCCGATCGCGACGATCACGTACGGGGCCTCGACCGCGATCCCGTCGATCCGAATGTCTCCGGCCTCGCCGACCAAAGCCGTGGATACACCGACTCGCACGCCGGCGACCTGCATGGTCTCAGCGCCGGCGCCACGCAACTCCTGGACGGCGTCGAGCAGTATCGCCGAGTCCACGGTCGAATCCGGGTCACTGATGGTGATGGTCAGCCCGGGGCCCTCCGCTGCAATGGTGCCGTTGAGGATGGCCAGCGCCTCGGCCTGACGTCGAGCCTCCTCGACCGCGGCCGCCGCCGAGTCCTCACCGCTGCCGAGTTGCTCCAAAAGATCCTGCTGCTCGTTGATCTCGCTTCGCAACCTGTCTTGGCGAGACTGCAGATCGGCCAGGATCCGGGCCAGATCCTCTTCCCGAGCACCGGCCAGGCCCTGGTCGGAGTCGACCGTGCGTAGCTGCACGGCCAGCGCGAAACCGAGTAGGGCGCACAGCACGGCGATCAGCAAACCGGCAAACCAGGACCGCGTTGGAGCAGCTTTCTCGCGGGCCTGCTCGGGTTCCGGGTGCGGTCCTGGATCGGTCGTCGTTGCATCGTCGGTAGCCATGGCTCAGGCCCGAAACACGTGACGACGGATGGCGGCAGCATTTCCGAAGATCCGGATGCCCAGCACGACGATCACGGCCGTCGACAGTTGCGCACCGACACCGAGCTGATCGCCGAGGAAGACGATCAGCGCGGCGATGACAACGTTGGAGATGAACGACACGACGAACACCTTGGCATCGAAGATGTTGTCCAATCGGGCCCGGATTCCTCCGAAGACCGCATCCAGGGCGGCTACCACCGCGATCGGCAGGTAGGGCTGCAGTTCGGTCGGCACGCTCGGGTCGAGCAGGATTCCGGCGGATATCCCCACCAGGAGCCCGAGGATCGGGATCAGCGGACCGGTGCGCAAGCCCCTCACCTGGTGCCTACCGGTGCACCGTTGCGGCGTAGTTCCACCGGCTCGGCTTCGGTGACAGCCGCGCCGGTACCGGGCAACAGGTCCAGCTGATCGCTTCCCACGACATCCAGGCCGAGTCCGAAAGCTGCGGCGTAGGAAGCCAAGAGGCGACCGGCGGCCGATTCGAGAAGCTGGTCGAACATGCCCGTCGGCCCGATGGCTTCGATCAGGTAGGGATTGGTGACCGGGCGGAAGTCGACCAGGATGGCCTGACCGGCCGAGCGGATGCTCGTGGTGGGACCCAGCCGCTGCCCGTCGACGGACACAGCCTCGGCACCGGCAGCCCAGAGCTCGTTGACCACCGACTGGATGTCCCGGTCCAGGACCCGGCCGAGATTGTCCCTACCGTCCTCCGGCGCAGGCGCATCCGTCAGCGTGACCGACAGCCCCGGCCCGCGTACGGGCGTCAAACCTGCGCCATTCTCAGCTGCGTCGAGCTCGTCGAGGGCGTCCTGGCCCTGGGTGGTGGCCGCCAGCAGCTGCTCGCGGGCCTGCGTCGCCTCGTCGCGGACGTCGACCAGCCGCTGCGCAAGCAGGTCCCCCGCCGCGCGCTGCGCGGCGATGTCCTCGATGAGTGCCTGGCGCAACTCTTCACGCTGCGGAGCCGACGAACGGACCTGCGAGATGACGACGGCGCTCAGCGCCCCGATCAGCAGGAGACTTCCGGCGAGAACTAGCCGCCTGGTCCAATTCTGTGGTGCGCTTTGCTCTTGGCCGTCGGCTGTACGACGCGCCGCCGCCTCCTCGTACCCCGGGTCGAGTGTCTCATCGAGCAGTCGCCGGAGCATCGACTCCGAACGCGCCCCGCGGCTGATCACAACGGCGCCGGGTGCATGGGATCGTCGATATCGGCGGGGGTCTGGGTGGCGCCTTTCGCGGCGGTGATCTCCAACACCTGACGCAGATACGCGATTCCGGATAGTAGGTAGAGCACCCCGCCCCACGCCGTGAACGCGTAGGCCACGGGGGCCACGATGGCCGCGACCCCCGAGTTGCCCACCGCCAGCAGCAGCAGCGGAAAGGCGTACAGCAGGTTGAAGGTCGCAGCCTTGCCCACGTAATTCACCTGCAGTGCCTGATAGCCGTGCCGGCGCAGGACGAGCAGGCTGAACCCGACCACGACGTCACGGCCGAGGATGATCGCGACGACCCACACAGGTACGACATCGCGGATCACGAACGCGATCAGCGTGGCCAGGATGTAGAGACGATCCGCCGCCGGGTCCAGCAGGGCGCCGAGCCGGCTGCTCTGGTTGAGCATCCGGGCCAGCTTGCCGTCTGCCCAGTCAGTGACTCCGGCCACCATCAGGATGGCGATCGCCCAGCCGTCGGCCTCGGGCCCCAGCAGGAGGTAGACGAAGAGCGGTACGCCGGCCAACCGCAAGAACGACAGCAGATTTGGGATCGTCCAGATCCGGTCACCGGCCCATGCCTGAGCTGGCGCGGTCACCGGCTCAGGATTCACGACTGCATCGTGCCATCTGCGGCAAACCGTTCATGGTCACAGGACGAATACAGCGGCGCCGGCGAGCCAGGCGACGGTCAAGCAACTCATCACGCACACGACCGGACTGGCCTACTGGTTCTGGGATCAACACCGACTGGCTGGGCAAGGTCGTCGAGGCGGCCAGCGGGGTCACCCTCGATGTGCGGACGGGACGTGGGCAGCCAGCGAGATCGAACTCAATCAGGAGCCGGAGTACTTCGCCGGCGGACACGGCCTGCACTCGACTCCCCGGCCAGACTCGTGGCTCGTACAGTACCTGTGCTCCGGCCTCGCGGGCAGCTTCGTGTACGGCGTCGACGGCGGCCCGGTCGGGTGCGGTGAAGGCAACGTGGACCTCGCGGCTATCCGCGCGCTCGGCGGGTCCCAGCCAGAACTTCGGAAGCCGTCCGGGCCGGCCAGGCCCACGACGATCCCATCGGGCCGTTCGTACCGCATGGCTTCCCGGATGCCGCGGGGGCGCAAGACGGTGACGTAGAAGTTCCTCGACGCCTGGACGTCGGAAACCTGCAGAGCGACGTGGTCGAGCATCAGCCAGCGCCTCCTTCTAAAACCCTTCGGCAAGGACGAAGGAGATGACGAAGCCCAGTGCCGTGGCCAAGGCGCTCGCCGGCCGCCCTCGTTCGAAGGCTTCGGGCATCAGGGTGTCAGCCAAGCTCGCCAGTACTGCTCCCCCGGCGAAGGCCAGCGCGAACCCGAGGGCGGTTTCGTCCACGCCGTTCAGGGCTGCGTAGCCGACCACCACAGCGATGGTCAGCAGCAGTGCGGCCGCAGACCAGATTCCGATGGCGAAGCGGGGTGAACGATCGGCGGCGCGCATGGCGATTGCTCCCACCATCGCTTCAGGGAAGTTGCTCGCGAAGATCACGAAGAGCAGAGCGAGGCTGCCCGCGGTAATCCCGGCCTCGGCGCTGGCGATCAGCGACACGCCCAACGCAGTGTTCTCCGGCACGCCGTCGAGAGTCACCGCGGCCAGCAGTGCAAAGCCGACGGCCGAGCCGGACGGTCCACCAGGGCGGCTCTTTTCGGCTGACTGCTGGACCTTCTCGCTCTGGTCAGCCTCCGCACCCGCCATCGAACCGGCCAGCCGATCTGACGCCGGCACCTCGTCGGGGTCGCCAGCACCGGCCGCCACTCGGCTGTCCAACCATGCGTTGACCACCACGAAGGTTGCCGCACCGACGAACAGACCGCCGGCAGCGGGCAGCACGCCGGCGAGTTCTACCGCTTCCGGGAAGAGTTCAAATGCCAGGGCGCTGATCAGGGTCCCGCTCGCGAAGGCGAGGAACACCCCGGTCACCCAGCGGGGCGGACGCCAGTACGAGCCGAGAATCCCGCCCAGCACCAACGCGCTCGAGCCGATGACTCCGATGAGTACCGCGCTGAGCACGCGCTGAGCCTACCCAGTTTGTCTGGCATGACAGAGACCGGCTTCGTCGGCATCACCGACAAGCGGATCGTGCCTCAGGACGACTCGCTCCTCGGGAAGCAGGTCGCGGCGCGCTCCAGTTGCCGCTGTACATCAAGTGCACTCTTGCGAGACAGGGACTTGGTCATCCGCGGCGTACAGCAGGCAACGGTGTCCGCGCAGCGCCTGCTGACCTGCGTTTCTC
>JACCQS010000480.1 GCA_013814015.1 Geodermatophilaceae bacterium
CTGCGAGGGACCGGGACCTACGATGTCGCGCACCTCCCACCATCGCTCGTTGGGGACGGGGCCGGTGGAGAACCAGTCCGACTTCAGGCCGAGGGCGCTGCGGAAGTCGGTGCCGCTCACCGTCACGCTGCCGCTGGTTCCGGACACCCGCATGGACAGAACCCGGCCACCCTCAGCCCCGAGGCCATTCCGAGTGAGCACCTGCAGCGATGTGAAGGTGCCGATGGACGGATAGGCACGGGAGATCTGTGACCCCAACAGGGTTTGCGTCCAGTTGTGATAGGGCGAGGCAGTGTCGCCCTCATCCGGCACGGCGGGGAAGTCCCCGCCCGCGGTCCAACCACCTGACGAGGAGGAGAACTCTGTGCGCGCGATGAGCCCGCTTCGAGTGCGGACCTCACCGGCTGTGGCGCGGATGGCGTCGTCGGTTCGTCGGTCCTCGATGAAGCCGCCGTTGCGTGCCGCACCGCCGTACACCTGACAGGACGTGGTGTCACAGGTTTCGGCGTAGCTGTATCGCCGCTCACTCAGCCCGTAGGACCTCGCGGCGACCGATTGCGCCTTCAGCGCCTCGATGCCGCGCCCACCACCTGCGTCGCCCCATTCGGCAGGAGACTCACGAGGGACGACCCCGCGAAGGTAGTTCTCGGTGTCCACGACGTTGATGGCCCGCGTCGCCCCGCCGTCGGTCAAGAAGCGGAGGTTGCCTCGATAGCCGGTTCCGCTGGCACAAACGGTAAGGAGCCGTCGGGGGTCGCCGCCGTCGTGCACGGTCGGTGCGGCTTCAGGGTTTCCCGCCACGGCGAACGGACCCACGGTCGCACGTGTTCCGCATCCCCCAGGGGCGAGGGAAATCTGCCAAGCGTCACCGGATCGGATGAATGTCGCCGTGTGTCCTGCTCCGACGCGCACCGCGGCTGGGCCTGGCTGTCCGACCCAGAAGTCGACGCCGGCGGTCACGGAGATGGACCCGGCGCCGTCAAGCGCCGTCAGCCGAACGCGGATGACCGGGTTGCCGACTCCACTACTGACCGTGCCGCCGTAATAGTGACCGAGGATGGCCGAGTAGGACGATCCGAAGTTGACGGCGTACCCGTATGAGCCCCATTGCGACAAGCCGCGCCCGTGGCCGTAGCCATGGCCGGAGAGTTGGACGGATACGTCCGCCTGCGCAGCCTGCGCCGGCCCAGCGAATACCGCCAGTGCCGCGGTTGTCATCGCGAGACAGACGACAGATATGAGCTTACGTGAAGGGTGGGTCACAAGTGACAGAGTGACACGCATGTTGCCAAAGTTACAGAGTTTGTCCGTACAACTTCCTCGCTGGTCAGCCGGAGGAACGCATGACTGACTGGAACACCTCCTCATAGGCGTCGACCACGGCGTCCAGGGAGAATGCAGTCCGGGCACGCCTTGCTCCGCCGGTTCGGTCCCATGTTCGATCGCAGAGTGCCAGCAGGCCGCGACGTATCCCGGCTACGTCTCGGACTTCGGCAATGACCCCGTGCCCGGTCTCCTGCACCGGGACCCGAACCCCGGGCAAGTTGCTGGCCAGGACCGGGACACCTCGCATCATCGCCTCGACCTGGACTATCCCGAACGCCTCGAACGGATTCACCGACGGAAGCGCGAACGCGTCCAGCGAGGCGTAGAAATCCGCGATCTCGTGGTCAGCGAGGAAGCCGAGGAGCTTGATGCGCTGATCTCCCGCGATTCGGCCCCGGATCCGCTCGATGACGCTGCCGCCAGCCACAGTCGTGAACTCGCCGCCGATCAGCAGACGCAGCTGCGGATCATCGATCCCGCGGACTGCGTCAACGAGGAATTCGACGCCCTTCTCCTCGACGATGCGCCCTAGGAACCCGACGTGGAAGCCCCCACCGTCGCGGTATCTCGCCATCCCGGCACCGCGATCGTGACAAGGTGGCGGGATCGCCACGGTCCGACCGTTCAGTTGCGGCCAGAGCCGACTGTGTTCGGCGTAGTCGTCGCTGGTCACCACGACGGCCGCGCTGCGGTGCAGAGTCGCCCGGCTAGACGCGTCGATGGCCAGTCGCTGGACGTCGTTCAGCCAGCCTGGTGGAAGGCTGACATCGCAGTGGTAGCTCGCAACAACCGGGGCGCGCGAGAATCGAGTGATGACCCCGGCCTCGAGCATCGGGAGATGAACATTAACCACGGCCGCTCGATCGGTGAACGCAATTGCCCTTCGGATGAATTCGGGGCTGATCGGTCCCTTGCCGATCGTGGTCAAAACCCTCGCCCGCTCGACCGCAACGCCGTTCACGACCTCGGAAGGAGGCAGGTCTGGTTCGTGCTGCGTGGCGACGACCCTGACCCGCCAGTCCCGCTTGGCGAGGGCCTCGGCCACGTCGCGTGCGACGTTGGTCAGCCCGCTGACGTACGGGGAGTAGTAGTTCAGGATCAACAGCAAATCGGTGTCCCGATCGCGATGCGCTGTCATGAACGCTCCTCCGCGGCGGGCAGCGGGGTCGAGGATGCTTCTGGGCGAGACGTAGAACGCCACAAGCTGGCGACTGCCACGAGCAGTCCTACGAACGAGCCGGCCGCGAAGGCCAACTCAGCTCGCAGTACCAGGCCGGGAACCGTGATGAATACGGCCGCAGAGCTCAGCAGCCCGAGCGTCCACGACAACCCCACGTGACGGTGACGATCAGCCCCGATGAGCGCCTGGGCCGCAACGAGGAGCCCCAGAT
>JACCQS010000045.1 GCA_013814015.1 Geodermatophilaceae bacterium
GGCGGATGCGTCGCTGGACCCGGCCAAGCTCGGGCAGCTGGGCCGGCGGCTGGAGGCCCGGCTGCAGGGCGGCGCGGCACACCGAAGCCGACAGCCAGCGAGCATCGCAGCGAGGAACGAGCAAGGAGCACCCCGGATCAACCACACCCACCCACCACCCCCACCCCGAACAGACTGGCCACCAGCGCGGACGGCCGACCCGGCCCGTAGGCCCCGGGACGGTCGCCAGCTACTGCACCGTTGCTTGAACCTCCAACGCGTGCGGTGCGAACTCTTGTCGTGACCATCCTCGGCCGGACAGACCTGCCCACCAGCGGTGAGCAGTACTGCCGGGTCGGGGACATTTCGTTGTGCTACGAAGCGATCGGGGATCCGGACGCTGAGCACACCGTCGTTCTCATCATGGGACTTGGGCTGCAGATGGTCTGGTGGCGTGACGACTTCTGCGCGGACCTGGTCCGACGTGGCCTGCGAGTCGTGCGTTTCGACAACCGTGACGTCGGGCGCTCGACCCGAGTCGCGGGACCGGGCGTGTCTCCTTGGGGATTTCTCCGCCGACGCGCGACCGCGACGTACAGCCTCGGTGACATGGCCGACGACACCGCCGGCCTGATCGGTCAGGTGGCGCCCGCCGGCGCCCACGTGGTCGGTGTATCGCTGGGCTCGCTGATCGCACAGGAAGTCGCGATCCGGCACGGCGGCCGTACCCGGTCGTTGGTTTCGATCATGGGGCGGCCCGGGGACGGTCGTACCGGCGCCGTCGCCAAGCGGATGCTGGTCGAGTTTGTCCGGCCCCCGGCGCTGGACCCGGTGCAGGGGCTCGTGGCCGCGTTCGGGCGAATCGGGTCCGTCGGTCGTACGGCGCAGGACGACGAGGATGTTCGGGTCGCCGTACGCCGATCCATGGACCGCGGACCGGCAGAGGACTCCGGTCGACAGTTGGCAGCCATTCTCAACGAGCGCGACCGTCGGGCCGACCTCGGCCGCCTGGAACTGCCGGCGCTGGTCGTCCACGGGGACCGGGACCGGGTCATCACGCCGTCGGGTGGACGGGCGACGGCGGGGGCGATTTGCGGCGCCGAACTCCTCGAGATCCCCGGAATGGGGCACGATCTGGCCCGGTGGACCTGGCCGACGGTGATCGACGGGATCGAGCGCACTGTTCGCCGCTGTACCGTCCGGCCCGCGCCGTGATCTTGCCCTGATCGCGGCGACACGCGGTGTCGGCATGCCGGAACCAGCAGAGGCCAAGATCACTGCGGAGTCGGCTCTAGGGTTGGGGCATGACTGCTGATCTCGCTGCCCGAGCCGATGCGCTGCTGGCTGCTCACCGCCCTGGTGACCCGCTGATCCTGGTGAACGCGTGGGACGCATGGAGCGCACGGGTCGTGGCCGAGAGCCCCGGGTGTCAGGCCGTCGCCACCGCCTCCCACTCGATCGCGGCCGCCCACGGATATCCCGACGGAGAGCAGATCCCGGTGGCGGAGATGATCGAGGCGATCCGGTTGATCGCCTCCGTCGTCGGCCTTCCGGTCACCGCCGCTCTGGAGGCCGGCTACGGCGACGCCGGAGCGACCGTCGCTGCGGCCATCGAGGCCGGCGCGGTCGGCGGCAACCTGGAAGACCGGCTGAAACCGGCCGAGGAACATGCCTTGGCCATTGCTGCGGCGCGCGCCGCAGGCGATGCCGCCGGAATTCACTTCGTGATCAACGCCCGAACTGACGAGTACCTGCTCGGCGGGAAGAACCTCGATCGGGCGATCGCGGCAGGTCGTAGTTATCTCGAGGCCGGCGCCGATTGCATCTTCGTGCCCGGGGCAGGCACCTCTCACGACGTGACGGAATTGGTGTCCGCCTTCGACGGTCGGCTCTCGCTGATCGGATCGCCGCGGTCACTCTCGCTGACCGAACTCGCCCGGCTGGGCGTGGCTAGGGTGTCGGTCGGGCCGGGTTCGCTCGGGCTCGCCGCGGCGGCCCTGCGCGACGGCGCCGCTCAACTGCTCTCACGCGGAGACTTCCCGGACACCCTGGCCTACCGTCCGCCCGGCGCCTGACCTCACACATGCGTACGCGCGGTTTCGCCGTACGCTGAGCAGGTGAGCCCGGGCCCCGATCTCGACAGCTGGCGATCCCTACCGATCGTCCAACAGCCCACCTGGCCCGACCGGGCCGAGCTGGACTTGGTGCTGAAGACGCTCAGCACGGTGCCGCCGATCGTGGCCCCGAGCGAGGTCGACATGCTCCGCGCGCGACTAGCCGAGGTCGCCGCTGGCAGGGCCTTCTTGCTCCAGGGTGGGGACTGCGCCGAGACCTTCGACGACAACACCGAGCCGCGGCTGCGCGGGACCACCCGGACGCTGTTGCAGATGGCCGTCGTCCTGACCTATGGCGCCA
>JACCQS010000052.1 GCA_013814015.1 Geodermatophilaceae bacterium
TCACTAGGCAGATGCCGATCTATCACTGAGTCCCCCAGTTACCCGGCGCTGCCCGCCGGGAGGAACTCCGAGCCCGCCCCGTGCCGTGCTAGCCGGGGCGGGCTCGGCTCGTCGGCGGAGTTCGATCTCCGGCGAGTTCGATGACCGCATTGCACCCGTTTCATGTCCAATGCACGCCTCGCTTTAGGCGCTCTGCGTTCAGGACGGGTGCAGTGCGGCCGAATACAGCTGGCATCGACGGGTTCTGACCCGGCCTGCCCAGGTCGGCGTCGTCATTGGCTGGCCGAGGGCACATCCACCGCTTTAGGTTAGGGTGAGATGTGACCGAGAGCATCACTCCGCAGCAGTTTCACGAGGCTGACGGCGTCGAAGACTGGCGAGTACTCGCGAACGGCGTGGCTGCGCACTTCCGCACCGGCTCCTACCCAGGCGGGGTCCAACTCGTCGACGCGATCGGAGTCCTGGCCGACGCCGTGATTTCCGGCCCCGACATCGACCTGCGCCCCACGGCGGTGACGGTGTGGCTGAGGGCAGACGAGGTCTCCGGGCTCAGCCAGCGAGATGTCGAGGCGGCCCGGCAGATCTCAGCGGCCGCGCGCATCTTGGGCGTGCCGGCCGACCCGTCCGCCGTGCAGCATGTCCAAGTCACCGTTGACGCACTGGTCACTCCCGAGGTGCGGGCGTTCTGGCGGGCCGTGCTCGGCTACCGCGAGGTGGGCGAGGAGGACCTGCTCGACCCGCACGCGCGTGGGCCCTCGTTCTGGTTCCAGGAGATGGATGCACCACGCCCGCAGCGCAATCGCCTCCACGTGGACGTCTACGTGCCGCACGACCAGGGCGAGGCGCGCGTCGCGGCGGCGATTGCCGCGGGCGGCCATCTGGTCACCGATCAGCACGCGCCGTCCTGGTGGGTCCTGGCCGATGCCGAGGGCAACGAGGCCTGCGTGGGGACCTGGTTGGGTCGGTAGTCCGTACCCATCGGAAGACTCAGGACCTCGAGCGCAACAGATCCGCCGGCTCGACCAGACCTGCCCGGTAGGCCAGGACGATCGCCTGAACCCGGTCACGTGAGCCGGTCTTGGCCAGGACGCGGCCGACGCCGTCCACGCCGGCACCAGCACGGTCGCGCAGCAATGGGCCCACGTGCTGCAGCAACCGGCGGGCGGAGCGCGCTATGCCTGGGTGGACTCCGCGAGGTCGTCGAGCACGATCCGCCTGTTGAAGTGGTCGTGCCTCCGGGGCTGCGGTTCGGCCCGATCGGTGGTCCCCGGGTACGGATGGCACCGTTGCCTGCCCACGACGTGATACAGGCTCAGATCCCACGGACGACGCCGCTGCCCAGCTGCCTGGACATCGCCCGCGAACCGGACCTCATCGAGGCCGTAGTCGGATGGACCTGGCACTGAGATATCGTCGGGTGACGGCGAATGGATTGATCGAGGGCGTCGATCAACTGACCGCCGTACCCGGTGCGCGACAGGCACGTGTGGCGGCCGGGCTCGCGGACGGACGTGCGGAGTCTCCTCAGGAGTCCCGGCGACGAGTCATGCTGGCGCTGGCCGGCCTCTACCCGGTGCCGCAGTACGAAGTGCGCGACGGCGCCGACCGCTTCGTGGCCCGGGTCGATCTGGCGTTCGTCGAAGCGCGGACTGCCGTCGAGTACGAGGGATCCTGGCACTGGGAGCCTGGCCAGTTGCACCGTGATCGGCAGCGGCGGATCGGCTCACTGCGGCTGGCTGGCGAGTGATTCATGTGACTGCGGCGGATTTGCGGGAGCCGAACTGGGCGGGTGCGCTGGATCGCTCAGTTGGCCATCGCGGCGACTGGTGAGGTTCGGGCAGCACGTCGGGCCGGGAGGACCGAGGCCAGCACCCCGGCGGCGGTCGCCACGACGATCACGGCGAGGACCTGGACCACGGGGAAGTCGATGATGACCTCGTCGGTCTCGCCGAGCACTGCCGCAGCTCCGGCCAGCCCGTACACCGAACCGGCTACGACTCCAAGGACCGCCGCGACCCCCGCGACGAGCAGGGCCTCCCAGGCCAGCAGGCCGCGGAGTTGACCTCTGGTCAATCCGAGCGCTCGCATCAACCCGTTCTCCTGGCGGCGCTCGATCACCGAGAGGGCCAGGGTGTTGCCTACCCCGATCAGCGCGATGACCACAGCGATTCCCAGCAGCCCGGTGACCACCATCAGCAGCACGTCCAGGATCGAGTCAACTGCCAACCGGACGCTGATCAGCCCAGAGACATCGACGCTCGGGACCGCCTGAGTGGCCAGATCGGTGATCTCGTTGATCACCTCGGTGTTCTGCTCGGCTGTCAGGTCGTCGCTGACCCGGAGCCAGATCTGTCCCGTACCGGCTTCGGGGTCGAGCGTGAGCAGGTCCTCGCGTGACATCACCAGGTCGTCGTAGGCGTCGACCAGATGCGCGCTCAGGGTCACCGTATTGTCCTCGTGATCGAAGGTGACGGGGTCGCCCTCGGCCAGACCCTGCGACCGGGCAAGGCCCCTGTTCACCGTGACCTGGCCAGGGCCGGGTAGCGAATCGGCAGCGCGAACGGTGTCTCCAGCCGCCCCGAGATCCACGCCGAAGGCCTGGATGGGCTGGATCGGGCCATCGATCGAGGCGGTGGCGTCGGTGCTGACAAGTGCGACCGCGCTGTCGACGTTTTCCACCGTGCGCAGCTGATCGGCCAGCGACGCCGGGATCGATTGGTCGTAGGTCGCCACGATCACATCGGTCGGGTACGTCCGGTCCAGGTCAGCTGCAGCAGTGACTCGGGTGGAGGCCGCCCCGACCAGCAGGCCGGTGGTCAGCGTCACGCCGATCAACAATGCGGTGGCCGTCGCAGCCGTACGGCGTGGATTGCGAGCTGCGTTCCCGGCCGCGAGCTTGGCCGGCACGCCCCCGAGCCCGCCGATCAGCCGTCCGGCCAGGGCCACCACGGGTGGGATCACGCGCTGCAGAAGCAACAGGGCGCCGAGAGCGGACAGCATCTCGCCGGGCAGCGCGATCAAAATCTCGCCGATCGTCACGCCCAGGACCATGAGAGCGAAGCCGGGCAGGAACAGCCCCAGACCGATGGCCAGCCGGGCCAGACCTCGCTTGGAACGTAGCGGCGCATGGTCCATCGGCCGCAGAGCGGCCAACGGAGAGACCCGGGTTGCCGCCTTGGAGGGCGCCAGTGCCGAGAGCACGGTGACCAGGGTTCCGATGGCAAGGCCGGCGAGCACCGTGTACAGCGGGATGGACAACGCGCCCAGCGGGATCGGGGACTCGACACCACTCGCGATGGCCGACACGACCGCGGCCAGGCCGATTCCGACGCCTACTCCGAGCGCTGAGGCGCCGAACCCGGTAATTGCTGCCTCGGCGAGGACGCCCCGGCGTACCTGCCTGGCTGTTGCTCCGACGCACCGCAACAACGCCAGCTCGCGGGTGCGCTGGGCCAGCAGGACGGAGAAGGTGTTGGCGATGACCAGACCCGCCACGAATACCGCGATGCTGCCGAAGATCAGCAGGAAGGTGGCCAGGGC
>JACCQS010000071.1 GCA_013814015.1 Geodermatophilaceae bacterium
GCCATGACCAGGCCGAACAGCACGACTCGGCCCAGACCTCTGAGCTTGGGTCTCTCCGATCTCACTCTGTGATCCACTCCTCTGCCGACCACGGACGAATCGCAGCCGACCTCCACGGTATCCCGCAGATCTGACTCGGCCGAGTGGCCGCGCCGAATGAGGGTGGTGCGGGTCACGTCCCGCGGCTTGGAGTTCGCGGACGTGGTTGCGCATCCGACGGTTGAGGTTGACCTGGGACTCGTAATAGCCCGAGCCCAGGTCGAGGAAGCGGGCTTGGTCGTCGGAGAACAAATGCCAGATGATCACCAAGATGGAACGACCGACCGCGACGATGGCACGCTTCTTTTCCGCGCCGTCTGGCGATGCGGCGGTAGCGCTCGCCGAGGAAGGTGTCGGTGCGCCCGGCACAGACCGCGGCCTCACCCAACACCCGGGCCAGGTCGCGGTTGCCGTGCCCGGTGGCGCTATTGCCCTTCTTCTGGTCGGCTGATTCGCTGACCCCGGGCGCGAAGCCGGCTCAGGACGCCAGATGCGCCGGGGTCGGGAACCCGGGTCATGTCCAGGCCGTTTTCGGCGATGATCGCCTGCGCGTCGGTGACACCGACACCGGGGGATCTCATCCAGCCCGGGTCACCGCCGGGCCGAAAGGGGCGATCTGGTCATCGATCCGTTCCTGCACGGTGGCGATGTCAGCGGTGATCGCATCGACCCGGCCCGGCATCCGGGCCAGCAGGAACGCGTGATGATCGGTGAACCGCCCGGTCAACGCCTCCCGCAACCTGGCGGTCTTGGACCGCATCGACCCGCACGCCAACTCCGCCGGCGCTATCGGATCGCGTTGTCCAGCGATCAACGCGGCCATCATCGCCCGCCCCGACACCCCGAAGAGGATCACGGTCAACGCCGTCTGTCCCGGGTACGTCGACACTCCGATGACGGACGCATCCATCGCCAACGTCGTTGCGCGGACCGGGCGCGATTCCACCTCGGTACGCGAGTACTTCGCCGGCCAGCAACCCACCGGGCGGCTTGTCTCAGTCGAGGAGGTCGCCGCCGCAGTGGCGTTCTGTGTGGCCAACCCGTCGGTCACCGGCCAGGGCATCGTCGTCGACGGCGGTGCGACGCAGTCATGAGCGACGACGTATGGCCCGATGCCGTCGCGCAGGTGAACGCCGCACGGGCGAACAGCTTGCGCCGGGTCAATGCCCCAGACCTGGCCAAGCCGTCCGGGTTCGCGCATGCCGTTGTCGCACCTCCCGGATCCCGGCTGGTCTTCCTGGCCGGTCAGACGGCGATGAACGCCGACGGCCAGATCGTCGGGGTCGGCGACGTGGCGGCGCAGTTCGAGCAAGCGCTGGCCAACGTCCGCACCGCCTTGGACGCCGCGGGTGGTGCGCCCGAACACCTGGCCAGCCTGACGATCTACGCGGTCGACCTGGCCGACTATCGCGTGCATGCCCGCGAGATCGGGGCGGTATGGCGAACCATGATCGGCACCGACTACCCGGCCATGGCCGGCATCGGTGTCGCGCGACTCTGGGACGACACGGCGCTGGTCGAGATCCATGGCATCGCAGCCATTTCGGCGACCTAGCCCGACCTAGGCCCGACGCCTGGAAGGCCTACCGTAGGGGTCATGGGCATGCCACTTCTGCGCCGATCTCTCGTACTGCCGATTCTCGCCGCGGCGCTCCTGGCTGGTTGCTCAGAGTCCCCTGCGCGCAACACCGCGGCGGAGCCGTCGGCATCGGCCGGCCAATCCTCAGCCACCGAGCAGCGCTTCCCCGACGTGGTTGGCGTGGAGGTCAGCCGCGACGGAGGCACCTTCACCTTCGACGTCACGATCTCTTCGCCGTACGACAGCGCCGAACGCTACGCGGACGGCTGGCGGATCCTCGGCGCCAACGGCGAGGAGTACGGCGAGATGACCCTCGACCACGACCACGCCAGCGAACAACCCTTCACCCGCAGCCAGACCGGGGTCGAGATTCCCGCCGACGTGACCATGGTCGTGGTCGAGGGCCGAGACACCGAGAACGGCTACGGCGGTCAGACCCAGAGCGTGGAGCTACCGGCACCCTGATCCCGACTTCTGGACATGAGCGTCCCGGGGTGAAGTCCTCGCCGACGCCCGAGTCAGCTGCTCTGGAAAGTCAATCGACCTGGCTTGCCGTGCGTGAATGCTTTGACGTGCCAGCGCATCCTTCGCATCGGTGATACTGCCGGGCATGATCTTCGCTGTCGATCGGGTACGAAGAAGCGCCATGCGTCCCTCGCGATCACCGACTATCTCGATGACCCTCGCCAAGACGAAGTCGTCGCCTTCCTGACGAATTGGGTATCGCGTTCGCGCAGCGATGCGGAGCAGCACGTCGCCGATCACCAGTTCGGTGGCGGCACGACGCTGGTCGGTCGCGTCGAGGATGAGGTCGCGGTCACGTCCCGCGGCGTGGTGTGTGAGGACGGCACCGCGTGATCTTGGGTTGGACTCTAGGCGGTGATCGCGGTCAGGGTCACCTCCTCGGGTTCGGTGTTGTCGGTGACGGGCAGGCGAGACTTGGCCAGGATCTCCAGGCCGATGTAGCGGCGCATCTCGGTCCATTCGTCATGTTGTTCTGCGAGGACGGCGCCGACGAGACGGATCAGCGAGTTGCGGTCGGGGAAGATGCCGACGACGTCGGTACGGCGGCGGATCTCGCGGTTGAGCCGTTCCTGGGGGTTGTTCGACCAGATCTGGCGCCAGATGGCTTTCGGGAATCCGGTGAAGGCCAGGATGTCGGCCCGGGCTCGGTCGAGGTGTTCGGCCACGGCGGGCAGCTTGTCGGTCAGGGCGTCTAGGACCCGGTCGAACTGGGCGTGCACTGATCCGGTGTCGGGCTGGTCATAGACGCTGTGCAGCAACGCTTTGACCCAGCCCCACGCAGACTTCGGTGTCGCTGACATCAGGTTCGCGGCGTAGTGGGTTCGGCACCGCTGCCAGGCCGCGCCGGGCAGGGTCGCACCGATCGCCTCGACCAGGCCGCGGTGGGCATCGGAGGTCACCAGGGCCACCCCGGTCAGTCCGCGGGCGGTCAGGTCACGGAAGAAGGCCAGCCAGCCGGCGCCGTCCTCGGCGGAGCTGACCTGCAAGCCGAGGATCTCCCGGTAGCCCTCGGCGTTGACCCCGACCGCGACCAGCGCGTGCACGTTGATCCTGCGCCCGCCCTCACTGACGTTGAGCACCAGCGCTTCGGCGGCCAGAAACGTATAGAAGGGCTGTCGCGAAGATTG
>JACCQS010000093.1 GCA_013814015.1 Geodermatophilaceae bacterium
ACCAAGTACGCGGCGAAGGGTGCGGTACGGAGAAACCCGAGCGCAATGGCCGCCGTCAGCCCGGCCATCGTGCGCCCGGCGGTCCAGCCACCCGGATCGAAGACCCAGACCTCGAGCATGATCATGATCGCTGCGATCCCGGCAATCACGATCTCGAGCAGCGATCGCCGTACGTTCGCGGAGCGGCCGGTCCCCGCGAGTGCGTTCACAGGTCAGCCAGTTTCACAGGACAGACGGTACGGCCGTGTCTGTCTCCCGCGCGGGCTCCAAAGTGCCGGTTTGGTAGCGAACCGGCCCATTGACCGGCCCCAAAGCGCCGGTTGGGTAGCCAACCGGCCCATCAACCGGCCCATTGACCGGCCCGGCGGACTTCTCGGCCCGGACCTGGCGCCAGCCCACGAGTAGCTGAATGCCGGCTGCTGCGAGCAGGGCGATGCCGGCCACTGCCAGCCCGGTCTGCACACCGGCCAGATCCACCGGCGCCTGGCCGACGGCTGCCTGCAGGATCGCCCACAGCATCAGCGAGGAGTAGCCGGCCACGACCAGCCTGACGACCCGTTGCGCCGAGCGCGCGGCCAACCCGGCGAACCCGGCCAGGATCGCCGCGCCGAGAAAGACCTGGATCCCGTGGAAGGCCAGGGCGTGCGGGAAGGTCGGCACGCCGGCCTCCCCGGCCAGCACGGGGTCCGGCACCCGGTCGGTCTGCTCGACGAAGTCGTTGCCGAGTTCGATCATCCACTGGCCGATGCCCAGGCCGGTCACGACCAGAACCATGCCGGCTCGTACGGCCAGCCGGATGGTGGGATCGGTCGGCGGCCGAGAGAAGGCCAGCACGGTGGTGACGAGCAGGCCCACGGACAGGACCGCGACGGTCACCCCCATGAAGAGGAACACGATCAGGTCGGTGACCGTGGCGTAGTTGAAGTGCGACGGCACCCCGCGCCAAGCCTGCACGGTGATGAGCCCGACTTCGAGCAGCCCGGAGATGACGAGCGCACGGCTGAGCCCCTTCTCCAGTCGCGGGCGAGACCCGAGCCGGTCGATGACCCAACCCAACGTCCACAACAGCATGCCGATGGACAGGCCGAATGTGATCGGCTTGCGCAGCGAGACCGGCCCGGCCCACTCACCGCCGCTGACCAGCAGTACGACGACATGCGCCGCGGCGGAACCGAGCAGTACCACGGCGGCCGCGCCCAGGCGCCGACTGGCCGGCTTGTGCAACGACAGAGCTGAGATGACAGCACGCACAGTGGGGTCCCTTCCTAGGTTTCGCTTTCGCTGTGCGCAACGCTAGGAGCGGGCGGGCTTGGACGCGTCACCCCGGTACGGCAAACTCGGACTCACCCCACGGGGTGACGGGCGGTTCGGTGCGGTCATGCAGCCGCTGGTCGTTCAGTCGCCGTCGGGCAGGATCAGGTTCAGGATCAGACTGACAAAGGTGATGACGATCGCGGCCAGTATTGCGTCCCAGAAGAACTCGTCGATGTAGAAGGTCAGCGGCGTCGCCTGCGAGATCCACTCGGTGATCTGCAACATGAAGGCGTTGACCAGAAAGGCGAACAATCCCAAGGTCAGGACGTAGAACGGAAGCGACAACAGCCTGACGACCGGCTTGATGACCGCATTGACCAAACCGAAGATCAGGCCGATGACCAGGAACGTGAGGATGTTCTCGATTGCCCCGGTCTCCCCCTCCTGCGCGCTGACCCCAATGCCTGGAACAACCAGCGTCGCCAACCAGATGGCAACGGCATTGACCGCGACCTTGATCAAGAAAGCGCCCATGCCGCACATCGTGGCAGAACGAACGGTCAGGTGCGGGATCAAGCGCCGGCGGGGACGTCATAGGCTGGGACCGTGGCAAGGAGGGCAACGTCTCGATGAGCTCGCCGCCCTCTCCTGGCACGCCACGCTTGGCCCCACACCTGGACCCATGGATCACCGAACTGGCCGGGGCCGAGCGCGGACCGCGCCGTGGACGCGGCGGCCGGGCCAAGAAGACCGACGAGGCTGTCGCGGCCCTGCTGGCCTCGCCGATCCCGACCCCACGGCGGTTGGCCGTCATCGGTCTCAAGGGCGGGACGGGTAAGACCACGCTGGCCGTCGCGATGGGTATGACCTACGCCCGGGTTCGTGGTGAGAATGTCCTGCTCTTCGACGCGGACACCCGGCACGGCTCGCTGCCGTTGCGGACCGGTGTCCTGCCGGTGGCCAGTGCGCACGACATCGCGGTGACCGGGGATCCGGGTCGGGTCGAGATCCTGGCCGGGTCCCTGGGCCGGTCGCCAGACGGGGTATGGGTGCTGCCCAGCGGGCGCAGCGCTGCGCAGAGTGCCGAGATGGACGAGCGGGTCTACACCGGCGCGATGAACGCGGTCTACCGACACTTCCCGATCACGATCACCGACTGCGGCGCCGGGGTGGCCACACCGCTGATGCAACGGGTCCTTTCGGGCTGTCATTGCCTTGTGCTGGCGACCACTGCCAACGCCGATGGCGTGCTGACCACCGAAAGCGCCGTGGACTGGCTGCAGCGCACCGGCTACGGCGAACTCGTCAAGCGCAGCATCGTCGTACTGACCAACGTCACGCCCAAGGGTCCCGGACTGAGCCTGGAGGACGCACGTCGTCGCTTCGCCTCGTCTTGCTCTTCGGTGTTCGCCATCCCGGCAGATCGCCATCTCGCCCTGGGCAGCACACTCGATCTGGACAAGCTGGCGCCACCGACCCGGGCCGCCGTCACCCGCCTTGCCGCCGCCGCGCTCGGTGCGGCGCTCGCAGCCTGACCGGGTTCAGGGACAGATCGACTAGCCTGTGGCACGTGCCATCCACACTTCCCCTGGCTCGGACAAATGCCGAAGCGCACATCTACATGGACCTGCACCCCTGCGCGTGCGGGAACGGCGCCTTCGAACGGAACAGCTCGGTGATCGAAGTCGATGGTGACCTCGCCAGTCGATATGTCGGTGCCTGCTCGGGATGTGGCGAAAGAAGGGAATTCGTCTTCGCGATCCCGCAGGACGTCCGGCTGCCACCGCCGGGATCCGTGGTCTTCGGGTACGGCGGCCAGTCGGAGCTGCTCGACGCGGGCGAGTGGTTGTTCGTGGCCGACCGCTATGCCCGGGCCACGCCGGCGAAGTACGAGCCGGGCACCGAGGCGGCCAGGCAGGCCCGCCAGCAGGTGGCGACGGCTGCGGCCGCCATGGGCGAGGTGCTGGCGTTCGTACCCGAGGGCGGGGACGCCGTCCCGTACGAGTCACTGCGCACCGACCGCGGACGCGAGGTCTTCGACGCCCAGCCCGGCCGGTTCTACCGGGACCGGCTCAAGGTCATCCGGGACACCTACGAGGAGATCCTCACCGAGATGGATGCCAAGGCGCCGTCAGCCTGAGACCG
>JACCQS010000115.1 GCA_013814015.1 Geodermatophilaceae bacterium
GTGCGGCCACCGGCGTTCTCGTCGTCCCGGTGACGGCCGTCGAGGGAACTGTGGCCACCGGGAACGTGTGGGTGGTCGAGACCGAAGGCAGCGAACCAGTCCTGACCGAGGTGGCCCTCGGGCTCACAGACGGCTTCATGGTCGAAGTCATCGAGGGGCTCACCGAGGGTGCGCAGATCCTGGAGTTCGTGCCGAATTCGGAACCGCCGCCTGGCGGTGGCTTCGGTTACGGCGGTTAGCCGCTCGTGACTTTCATCAGCCTGGCCGGAATCGGACATTCAGTTCGACTTCCCGACGGCAGCCAACTCGACATCCTCACCGACATCAACCTGGAGGCCGAGCGCGGCGAGCACATCGCCGTCGTCGGTCGGTCTGGGTCCGGTAAGTCGACGCTGCTCAATCTCATCGGACTGCTGGACAGCCCGACCGCCGGCGTCTACGAACTGGACGGCCGGGCCACCGATGCCCTGTCCGCCCGCGCTCGTGCCCGGCTGCGGGGCGCGACGTTCGGCTTCGTCTTCCAGCAGTTCAACCTGTTGCCCCGGCGCAGTGCCACCGAGAACGTTGCGGCGCCGCTGCTCTACGCCTCCGGGCGTCAGGTGTGGGGTCGCCGGGCCGCGGCGCGCGAGATGCTCGACCGGGTCGGATTGGGCGAGCGGCTGGACTACCTACCCGAGCGGCTGTCCGGCGGTGAGCAGCAACGGGTGGCCATCGCCCGCTCGATGGTGCGTAACCCCACCGTCCTGTTGGCTGACGAGCCGACCGGAGCTCTCGATGTGGACACCGGCAGCACCGTGATGGACATGCTGCAAGAGGTCGTCCACCAGTTCGAGACCACGCTCGTCACCATCACCCACGACCTCTCGGTGGCAGCCAGAGCTGATCGGCAGTTTCGGCTGGATCACGGCGTTCTCAGCGGGTTGAGTGCCGCTGACCTACCGTCGGTGACTGCCCAGCGGAGTGCGTCGTGACCACTCTGGTGGCGATCCTCGCCGAGGCCTGGAGCGAGATCCGGGTACACAAGCTCCGCGTGATCCTGTCCCTGGTCGGCGTCTTCCTCGCGGTCTTCGGCATGACCTCGATCGCGGCCGCTGGCGACATCGGCCGGCAGTTGGTGGCCGAGTCGAGCGAGCGATCCGGCGGCCGGCCGGCCACCGTGACCATCCAGGCCTACCCACTGTTCACCAGCCCGGACACCGAACTGATCTCGACAGCCCTGCGTGAGGTCGTCGAACGCTACGACATTCGGTGGTCCTCGCTCGTCGTGGACCAGCAAATCGTCGCGAACTTTCCGGGTCAGAGTGAGTACGTCCAAGCCCGATCCGTCGACGCGGCGTACGGGACCATGCACCGCCTGCTCATGGAGCAGGGGCGGTGGTTCGCTCCAGGCGATGTCGACCGGTATGCCCCGGCCCTGGTGGTGTCGCCGTCGTTCCTGGCCCGGGTCGGCGGCTTCGATCCGAACGATCCCCCAACGGTGCGCCTCGGGGGCGAGTCGCCGGTCATGGCAACGGTGATCGGTGTCCTCAAGGGGGAGGATTTCGGCGCGCCCTTCGCGTATTTGCTCAACGATGCTGCCAGCCGGTGGGTGTCGGGCGACAACCCGTACGGCCAGCCACCCATGCTGGAGATGTGGGTGCCACCCGAGCAGGTCGAGCAGGTCTCGGCCGCGGCGACCGGCGATCTGCGGCTCACCCTGCCCGGTCACGACGTCTACGCCTCCCGGGTCGACGCCGGTGACCAGTTGGTCCAGCTCGACCTCGCGTTGAACTACGGCGTACGCGGGATCGGTTACTTCGCACTGCTGCTGGGCGGCGTCGGCGTGCTGAACGTCGGACTCGTGGTGGTCCGCCAACGCATCCGGGAGATCGGGGTACGGCGCAGCTTCGGTGCGACATCCGGGCGGGTCTTCATCACGATCCTGCTGGAAAGTGTCTGCGCCACAGCGGTTGCCGGGGCACTGGCGATCGGTTGTGCGGTCGCGCTCGTCCTCAACCTTCCCTACGAGCAGATCCTCAGCGTGCCGATCGAGGACCTGCCGCCGTTCCCGTTGCAGGCTGCCGTGGAGGGCTTCCTGGCTGCCACCGCGGTCGGTGCTCTGGCCGGAATCGTCCCGGCGATCGTCGCCGTCCGCGCAAGGGTCATCGACGCCATCCGCTACTGAGCGACGTATTCCCAGCCCGGCTGCCAAGCGAAGTCCTCCACCAACGAACTCTCC
>JACCQS010000130.1 GCA_013814015.1 Geodermatophilaceae bacterium
GGCCAAGCGGGTGTACGAGAAATGCGGGTTCATCGCGGAGGAAGTCGCCCGGGACGCGCTGCACTGGGATGGCGAATGGGTCGACGCCAATCTGATGTCCATTCTCCGCGACCGACCCACGAGGGGGCTCGGTGGTGGGCGGCGGTCGGCCCCGGGGGAGGCGTGATCGCGAACTAGGCCGCAGCTCCCCAATCGGGACGAAACTCGAACCGCGGTGAGTGCAATGCTCGTTGCGGGTGAGCGCCATTCGGCCGCGACCACGAGGGATTGAAGCTGGCTCTCGGTCGTCGCAACGATCTCCGCGTCAGCCCGTCCAAGGTCGGAGCTTGTCGGGGTTCCGTACTGCCCAGACGTGCTTGATCCGGTCGTCTGCGACGTCGAACGCGATCACCGCCACGGTGACGCCATCAAGCTGGGCCACCAGACCCGGCTGACCGTTGACCGAACGCTCCAACATCGTCAGGTTGGGCGCCCTGCCGGCGAGATCGACGAAGGCGCGCGCGATCTGCTCGCCGCCTTCGATCGGGCGGAGTTCGGCGCTGACGAGGCCGCCGCCATCGGCGATCGCCGTGGCATCGGGGTCGAGCAGGCCGATGAGGGCGTGGATGTCCTTGGCTTCCCAGGCCTGCTTGAAGTCCCTGACGATGCCGGCCTGCTGAGCGCTCGGAGTCGCGGAAGCCGGTGTCGCGCGAATGCGACGGCGGGCCGACGACGCCAGTTGGCGACAGGCCGCCGGCGTACGGCCGACAATCTCGGCCACTTCGGTGAAGGAGTAGCCGAACACGTCGTGCAGGATGAACGCGACGCGCTCGGCCGGAGTCATCGATTCGAGCACGACGAGGAAGGCCATGTTGATCGATTCGTCGAGGGTGACCCGTTCGGCCGGGTCGACCGTGGTGCCGCCCGAGCGCCCGTTGATCCACTCCGTACGGTCGGGCAGCGGCTCCGGGATCCATTCGCCCACGTAGCTCTCCCGCCGGGCCCGTGCCGAGCCGAGCAGGTCGAGGCAGATGCGACTGGCCACCGTCGTCAGCCAGCCGCCGGGGGAGTCGATGGCATTGCGCTGCCGTGGGGACATGGCATACCAGCGGGCGTAGGTCTCCTGTGCGACATCCTCAGCCTCGGCCAGGGAGCCGAGGAGTCGGTACGCGAGATTGATCAGCTGCCGCCGCTCGCTCATGATCACGGTCAGGCTCGGATCCAGCCGGCCGTCTCCTGGCCCGGATCGGATGGTCATTGTGTCGACGACTCCCCTGGTCGGATCTGCCCCTCACCAGTTCGACGAAACATCGCACCGAACTGTGAGGTCGGTGCCTTGCCTGACATCCCGAGGGGCTGCGTCGTCGTACTGCTGAGTCGAACACCATCCCGCGAATCGGAAAGCTCGTCCAAATCGAAGGAGAACACCATGGGCACCGCATCCACCATCACCTCAACAGACCGCAGCACCACCCGGAGTCGTTCCCTGCGTCGCGAGGCCGCCATCGCTGCCCTGGCCGCGACGGCTGCCAACGTCGCGGTCTGGACCGCCGGCCGGGCCGCCGACGTGAGTTTCCTGGTGACCCCGCTGGGGGCAAAGGCGCCCACCCAGGTCGGCATCGTCCTGGTCGTCCTGACCACCCTCATCATGTTCGCCGTGGGCATGGGGCTGTTCGCGCTGGCCGCGCGACGCTCCGACCGCTGGGCCCGCGCCCTCCTCGCCGCGGGCGTCCTGGTCGCCGTCGTCTCGGCGAGCGGGCCGCTGTCGACGGCCGAGGACACCTCCACCGGCGTGCTCCTGGCGGCCATGCACCTGCTGACCGGAGCGACGTTCGCCGTCACGGCCTCGAGGGCACGGCGATGAGCAGCTTCCCTCAGCGGCGGACCCGGTAGTGAAGGTGGGTGACGCACCCTCTCCTTCGAGAACCCTGACCCGCTCCAGCTCCCGGTGTTCCAAGCCGAGGTGCTCGAACAACCGCCGCCCATCGCCCAACAGAAGGGATCAGGTGGATCTCGAGCTCGTCGAGCAGGCCTGCGGTGAGGGCGCGCTGCGCGAGCCCCGTGGACCAGCACGTTCTTGTCGCCGGCAGCGTGCTTGGCATCTTGCATGGCGGCGTCGAGGTCGCTCCCATAGTGCACGGCGGGCCAATCCGCGTCCAGGCGGGTGCCGGGTGGCGGCTGAGGATGTAGATGGGCACAGCGTCGTGATGGTCGCCGTCCCAGCCGCCTGCGGGTTCGAAGCTCGCTTCCGGCGACAATGGCCCCGGTGGACATGAACTCGTTGTAGATCTGGCGGTTCGCGCCGTCCTCGGCGCCGGGAAAGGGCCACTCGTGCAGCCGGTCTCCGCCGTCGCCGAGACCGTTGTCCGGTGTTTCGTTGGGCCCCGCGATGAATCCGTCGAGGGGCAAGGACATGTATCGCCCATGACGCCCGGGCGGTCACCCCCGACGCCCCCGGTCCTGAGTTGACCGTCTCCCAGTGCAGTTGGCGTCTCTGCCGACACGCCCCGTATTCTAGTACTAGAATCGCTGCATGGTCGTTGGTCTCACTGATGCGGAGCTCGTTCTGCTCGGACTCGTCGCGGAGCGGCCTCGGCACGGGTACGACCTGGAGACGGTGATCGCGGAGCGGGGCGTGCGGGAGTGGACCGCGCTGGGGTTCTCCTCGATCTACTACGTGCTGAACAAGCTGGAGTCCCGCGGACTGGTCTCCAGCGAGCGCGTCAGCGGCCGACAGAAGGGCCGACGCACCTACACACTCACGTCCGCGGGCG
>JACCQS010000131.1 GCA_013814015.1 Geodermatophilaceae bacterium
CTCGACGAGCTGCTCGAGGAGTACCGCGCGACCCTGCACGACAGCCTGGAGGGGCTGACCGAGCAGGAGGCCCGGGCGTCGCTCGTCCCCTCGAAGACAACCCTGCTCGGCCTGCTGAAGCACGTGACCTTTGTCGAGGCGGTCTGGTTCGGCGAAGCGGTCAGCGGCCGCCCCCGCCGCGAGCTCGGCGTGGCCAGCAACCCGGACCGGTCCTTCGTACTGCGCAAGGTCGACACGATCGCGTCGGTGCAGATGGCCCATCGGGAGACCTGCGAGGCGTCCCGGCGGGCCACTGCTGAGCTCGCACTGGACGACGAGGTCACCGGCACCGGCATCCGCGCCCTGTGGCAGCTGTACCTGCAGGTGTCGCGGGAGCTGGCCCAGCACGCCGGGCACGCCGACATCCTGCGCGAGCAGGTCCTGGCGGCCCGTCAGGCCTGAGCGGCTACGGCGCCCCAGTCTTGTCAATCGGATTGCCTCGATCAGCGCACTCTCCATGCTGATCCAGTCGGATCGCTTGCCCGCGCTGTTTCACACGTCTCGACGATTACTGGCCGACCCTGCCGTCGATGCGCTCGCGCAGCAGATCCGCATGGCCGTTGTGCCGCGCGTACTCCTCGATCATGTGCACAAGGACCTCCCGCAACGAGATCGAGCCCTGGTCGACGCTGTCACCAGTAATGCTGAGATCCGGTGAGTCGGCCACGAACTGATCTGCGAACGCGCATTCGTCCCGCCACGCCTGCCACGCACGCGCGACCACGGCGGAGTCGGGTACGGCGCCGTTCCAATCCCCGTCGGGATCATCACCGGTGGAGAAGAGCCTCGGCAGGTCCTGCCCGGCCATGACGCGGCGGAACCAACCACGCTCCACCTCGGCCAGGTGGCGGACCATCCCGAGCAGCGACATCGTTGACGGCGGCACCGAACGCCGGGCCATCTGCTCATCGTCCAAGCCGTCGCACTTCATCTGCATGGTGAGGCGCCGGCTCCGCAGGTACTCGAGGAGTGCTGAGCGTTCGTCCGCCAGCTCCGGCCCGCTTTCGCGTGGATCGTCATCGGGGTCGACCCACATGTCGGAGTACACGGTCGCGCGGGTCCATCGCGCTGCTGGTGATTGTTCGTACGGGTCGCTGCTTGACATGACCACAATCATCGCGAAGCTGCGCGAAATGCTCCACGCGTTTAGCTCGATGCGTTCGACAGCCTTCGTCAAGCGGGCAGCGCGAGTTCCAAGTCGAGCCAGCGAGCCAGCTCTTTGATCTCGCGGTGCACGGCGGAGGTCATCGTCTTGGTGAACGGCATATCCATATGGATCGCGTTGACCTGCAACACGCCGGCTTTGCGCTCGGCGGTGGCGTCGACCTTGCCCACCAGCCGGTCCCCGTACAGGATCGGCAGCGCGAAGTACCCCCAACGACGTTTCGCCGCCGGCTTGAACATCTCCAATTGGTAGTCGAACTGGAAGAGTTCCGTCGTCCGCTTCCGGTCGTAGACCAGGCGGTCGAGCGGGGACAACAATGCCGCACGTCCTCTGAACGGTTGACCCAACAGCGCCGGGTCGACGCGCCACGCGCCCTTGACCCCATCAACAACTGCCGGCTCGCCGGCCTCGCCCACGTCGTTCGGCTCCACCGGACACTCCGGGCCCCGTGCGCGCGCGATGCCCAGAGCGCGAAGTCGACGCTCGTTGCGCAGCCGGAGCGCCTCGCCCGCAGGGATCACCGCGTCATCCGGATAGATCCGCGTCGCGAGGTCCCACAACCTGTCGCGGCCGCGGCGGCCGGCCGTTGACACCTCACCGCGCAGCACCATGCACTCGAGCATCATGGGCACGTTGCGGTTGTTGTTCCATCCCGACGACCTCCATGGGACGGCGGCGGTATCCGGAAGTTCGCGGGATGTGAGCGGCCCGTCGCACCTCAGCCGCTCGAGGATGTCGCGACGGAACGCGTCATTGGCCTTGACCCATCGCACAGTGCCCTGCCGCCAGTCGGGCACCCCATCGAAGCCTTGCCACTCGGCCATATCGGCACGGTAGAGGGCAAGATCCTCGCAGGGGCGGATCATCCCGTGCAGCTCGATCAGCGTGCAGCTCTCGATGGCATCGGACAACTCCGCCGGCGAGTACGCGGACCCAAGCCGGCTCCACGCAACCAGATCGGCATTCGGCGCAATCGCGGCAGTCAAGTCACTCTGCAGCAGCGTCAGATGGCGGACCACGTCCAGCAGACCAGTTGGCTTGGGGCTGCCCAACAACTGCGCACGCACAGCGACGCGGCGCGCCTCGGTCCGGGACAACTCATGGACACTCACCACTTCGAGGCTAGGCGACGGATCCGACCGAAAGCACCATGCGCCGTTCCGGCATGCCTGCAGGCTTGCACCGAGGCAGTGCTGACCTCGGAGACCTGCCCCCGGGCGGCGCGTGTTCAGTTTGTGGCGGCGAGGACCGTCAGCTGGACCTTGACTCGGTCGCCGAGCAGGAGTGCTTCGGGCTTTCTGGTGGAGTTCTTGATCGGTAGAACGTACCCACCGACTTTGGCGAACATCGATGTGCGCCACGTGGTTTTCCCGATTCGAGCCCGGACGGGGATCATGCCCCAGCCGCAGGTCACCTCATTTGCGAGAGAGTGGATGGCCTCAGCTTCATCGTCGGGAAGGGTGATGAAGTGGAAGGGCGACGGGCCACGCCAATACCAGAGCTCCCCTTCGAACTCGAAGTCCATGACCTCCCGCTCCCCGCGGGACGCAGCTCCGGTCATGCCACGCAGAACTCGTTGCTCTCGGGATCGCGCATCACGACGTGGCCCAGCACGTCGCCGTACGACTCCTGGCGGACCACGACCGCACCTGCCGCCACGAGCTCCGGCACCTTCGCCCGGATGAGTCGCTCGCGCTGCGCCATGTCCTCCGGGCCCTTTCCGGCGACCCTGATGTCGATGTGCATCCGGTTCTTTGCCGTCTTTCCCTCTGGCACACGGAGGAAG
>JACCQS010000156.1 GCA_013814015.1 Geodermatophilaceae bacterium
GCGTCGGTGTCCAGCGATGACCAGCGATTCGAGGTGGAGAACGCCTGTGTCGTTCGCACCCCGCCGGGGGCGGCGTGAAACAGCTCCACCGCGGTGTCAGACGGCGACTCCGCGCGGATGTCCCACTCGGAAAGCCAGGACTCCATCGAGGGCGCGTGCACCGTATGCACTTCGGTGTTGAGCAAGCCCGCCCGCCACAGCTCACCGAGGATCGCAGGGATGCCGCCAGCGCGGTGGACGTCCTCCATGTGGAAGTCAGAGTTCGGGGCCACCTTGGACAGGCACGGGACGCGGCGGGAGACGGCGTCGATCGCAGCGAGATCGAAGTCGATCTCCCCCTCCTGCGCGGCGGCGAGAATATGCAGCACTGTGTTGGTGGAGCCGCCCATCGCAACGTCGAGGGCCATCGCATTCTCGAATGCCGCGCGATTGGCGATAGCGCGCGGAAGGGTGGAGGCGTCGTCTTGGTCGTACCACCGGTGCGCCAGATCCATGACGGTGCGACCGGCGTTGAGGAACAGCTCCCGGCGCGCGGAATGGGTGGCCAGCGTCGAGCCGTTCCCGGGAAGGGCGAGCCCCAGCGCCTCGGTGAGACAGTTCATCGAGTTTGCTGTGAACATCCCCGAGCACGATCCGCACGTGGGACAGGCGCTGCGCTCGACGGTGTCCAGCCCCTCCTCGTCGACCTCCGTCGACGCCGAGGCCGAGATCGCCGTGATCAGGTCTGTAGGAGCCTGTGCCACACCGCCAACAACGACTGCCTTACCGGCTTCCATCGGGCCACCCGAGACGAACACCGTGGGGATGTTCAGGCGCAGCGCGGCGTTGAGCATCCCCGGGGTGATCTTGTCGCAGTTGGAGATGCACACCAATGCGTCGGCGGCGTGGCCGTTGACCATGTACTCCACGGCGTCGGCGATCAACTCGCGGCTGGGCAGCGAGTAGAGCATCCCGCCATGGCCCATCGCGATTCCGTCGTCGACGGCGATGGTGTGGAACTCCCTCGGCACCCCGCCGGCCTCGCGGATCGCGCCCGCGACCAGGTCGCCCATGTCCTTGAGGTGGACGTGACCAGGGACGAACTGGGTGTAGGAGTTGGCGATCGCGACGATCGGCTTGTCGAAGTCGTCGTCGGTCATGCCGGTCGCGCGCCAGAGCGAACGCGCTCCAGCGGCGTTACGGCCATGCGTGGTGACTCGGGAACGAAGTTCGGGCATCAGCTTTCTCCACCTGGGTAGGCCAGTCCGCCGCCGCTGGGGGCGGGCTGGGGGACAATTCTCAGATCCCGGACGGGAAGAGGCGCTCGCTCGGGGGACGCGGGCGCATCGACGGCGGCGCGTACCAGTACGGGCGAGAGCACCATCCCGGCCGACATCAATAGAACCAGCCCGAGGAACGGCGCGATCGTCTGCGATTCCCCGTACGCGCGGGGGGAGCCGATGTGCTCGCTCCGCACGGCAAGGACCTCGAACTCGGCCCGTGTCCCGAGCAGCTCCACCATCCCGCGACTCGAGGAGGCATCGCCTAGGACGGTCTGCCCACCGTCAGTGAATTCGATCATGAAGTCCCACGTTGAGCACAGCGTGTAAACCCGACGGACCCCGCGCATCTCCCGGATGTCATCGGCCCTGGGCCTCGGTCCGGCTGCGAACCGGACCATCGCCAAGGCCGGGGCGGCCGCCGCCGCAGTCTCGGGGATCGCGGCGACGGCGTGGTAGCCGCGGATCAGACCGCTGCGTTCCAACCGGCGCATCCGCACTCGAATGCGCCGATGCGACAAGCCCAGGCGGGCGGTGAGTTCCTCCACCTCAACCCGTGCGTGTGACTTCAGCGCGGCGAGCAGGTCGAGATCGGCTGCGTCGGGTCCGGTCGAGGGCGGTGCCATGTCGATGGTCCCTTCGTTGCGTTTGAGTTGCATTTCTCGTCTTGGGTCTAAACTGGGTGGACCGGAACGGGTGGATCGGGTCGGCCCCTACCGCGTCGGCCTCTCCCCGCGTACCAGTTGGAGAGGCGCTATGGCGATCGCCAAGTTCGAGCACGTCACACGTACCCGCGCCTACGAGGCCGTCGTGAATCAGGTCGAAGAGCGGATCCTCAGGGGTGAATTGCGTCCCGGTGATCGATTGCCCTCCGAGCGTGAACTCTGCACGCAGATGGGTGTCAGTCGACCCACCGTGCGCGAAGCGATGCGGGCGCTGGAAAACGCGGGAATGGTGGCGCTGCGGCCGAACGATCCGGCCGGCGGGGCGATCGTGCGCATGCCCGACGGCGCCGACTTCGGACGCTCGCTGCTGAGTCTCGTCCGTTTCTCGCAGATGTCGCTCGCCGACCTGATCGGATTCCGACTGCTGATCGAAACGGCAGCCTGCTATCTGGCGGCCGACGCCGACGATCCCCGCCTGGTGGACTCCATCATCGAAGCCCACGAGGCGGTCGAGCGTGCCCTCGATGGGTCTGATGCGGACTTCGTCGCCGCGGACATCGAGTTCCACGTGGCAATCGCGCGCGCTTCGGGGAACCGCATGCTCGAGCTGTGCACGAACGCCGTGAAGTCCGCGATGGGCTCGCTCATCGGCGAAACCATGGTCAGGACCCAGGGCGCGGCCAAGCGCGACTTCGTACGCCGTCACCTGTTGATCGTCGAGGCGATCAAGGCAGGATCGGCACTCGGTGCATCCGAGCGTGCCCGTCAGGACATCGTCGACTGCTACCTGCCGCTGCTCAACGTCGAAGACGCAAGTCATGTGCACGCACTCCGGGCGCTTATGACGCCGTAGCTTCTCTCCGGGGTCTCCGGTTTTCCCATACTGGTCAGTCCAGTGGTCCAAGTCAATGTTCGGTTCACGGAAAGCCGATCAGGCGGCAGTTGTGCTAGATCCGGCTCAACTGCGCAGTTTCAGGACCTTCGAGCCTGCATTCGGCGCTACGATCTGGGTCGGGACAGACTCTCTGTCGCCGCGCGGGAGGTCAGAGGTCGGGATGGTCGAACGGGTGCGTGCTCCTGCCGAACTCGCGGGCCAGCGACCCTCGACTGTTGTTCTGGACGCCCTCGATCGCGAGATCATCACTCTGCTGACCGAGGATGCGCGGCTCTCCGTCCGGGCGATAGCGCGCGAACTGGGACGCTCGCCAGGTGCGATCAGCGAACGGCTCAACCGGCTGGAGGCCGGCGGGGTCATCGTCGGCTACTACGCCGACATCGACTTCTCGCGCCTGGGCTACATGCACACGCTGCTGGGTGTACGGCTCGAATCCGACGATGTCCTGGACAGTTGTGTCGAGGCGATTCTCAGCCTCGATGAGATCAAGCGCGTCTGGGTGGTCACCGGGTCCTGGGCATTGATGGCCGAGGCTCATGTCCGCGACACGGCACACCTGCGGGAGCTGTTACAGCACCTCATGCGCGGGATCTCAGGAGTGCAACACACCGAGGCCATGATTGTGCTGGAGAGCACGGGACCCCAACCTTCGGCCACCAGGGCAGGGGCCGAGACGGTCGCCCTGCTCGACCATCGAGCCGACCCGGACTGAACGACCGATCCGTACCGGACCCGACTGATCCACAACAGCCGACAATCGAGTCCTGGTTTCACGCTGCGGGCTCAGTCTCCGGTTGCCTGGCGGTCTCGGCCGTGACGGGCAGACGGCGGAAGCTCAACGCGATGACCCCGGCCAGCGCCATGAATCCCGCGCCCACCCACATGCCAGGTCGGAAGCTTCCGGTCAGGTCCTCCAACCAGCCGACCAAGTAGCCGCTGGCGAAGCCGCTGAGATTGCCCAGCGAGTTGATCAGCGCGATGCCGGCCGCCGCTCCGGCACCGGTCAACAGCAGTGGCAGTTGCCAGAGGGGCGCGAAGACTGCGAACGCACACATGGTGAACAGCGTGACGCACACCATCACCGTCAGGGGCGAGTTCATATAGAGCGCCACGGCGATTGCGGCGGCTCCCACGAAGGCCGGGATCGCGACGTGCAGGGCCCGTTCACCGGTCTTGTCGGAATGCCGAGCCCACAAGATCATGATGACCGACGCGAAGGCAAAGGGGATAGCAGTGATGACTCCGATCTCGAAGAGGGAGTACGTCACACCGAAGTCCTCCTGAAAACCCGAAACGACCTGAGGCAGGAAGAATCCCAGCGCGATGAACCCGAAGCTGAGAGCGAAGTAGGCAATCGACAGCGCGAGCACGCGTGGACTGGCAAGTCCTGCCCAGACCGAGGTCTCAGCGCGGACCTCGCGCCTGTCCTCCTCGGAGATGGTCGTCTCCAGGGCGGTGCGCTCTTCCGGTGTGAGCCACTTCGCGTCGCGGGGTTTGCTGGGCAGCACGATCAGGACGACGATGCCGAGCAGCACCGCGGGAAGGCCCTCGACGAAGTACATGAAGCGCCAGCCCTCGGCGAAGCCGAGTGCCCCGTCGCCGTTCTGGATGAGCAGGGTGGATACCGGTCCACCGACGACAGAGGACAGGGGCACCGCAAGAAGTACGAGGGCGAGGACGTTGGCTCGTTTGGCCCGGGGGAACCAGTAGGTGAGATACAGGACGATGCCGGGGAAGAATCCGGCCTCGGCGATCCCGAGCAGTACCCGCACGATGTAGAAGCTGACCTCGCCCTGGATGAACGCCGTGGACGACGCGACGATGCCCCAGGTGACCATGATCCTGGCGATCCAGATGCGCGCGCCGACCCGGTGCAAGATGATGTTGCTCGGCACTTCGAAGAAGAAGTAGCCGATGAAGAACAGACCCGCACCGAGGCCGTAGGCCGCTGTTGAAAGGCCGAGGTCAGCGTTCATGGTCAACGCGGCGTAGCCGACATTGGCGCGGTCGAGGTAGTTGATCAGGTAGAGCAGGATTAGGAACGGCACCAGGCGGATCGTGGCCTTGCGCACTGCGCTCAAGGTGACGGCGCTCAAGGTGTCGGCGGATGTGTCCACCGCCGGCTGCGCTGTCTGGGGTTGCTCCACGGGTGCATCTCCTTCGAGCGGTTCAGTGTCGGCAAGTGGTACCGCAGCAGGAGCCGTATGACAACTCTTGACCCTTTCCAGTCCACAAATGCTCGCGACCGGTCGCCATCAGTTCACATTTGTCGAGATGCCGTACGTGCCGGATGATCTACCGGCTTCGCCAACGCTGCCTGCCAACAGCGGAATCGACCGCGGATGCAGTCGATTGGCCTCAGTTCGGCGCAGTCGCAGCGCGATCGACAAGTTCTCAAGCAGAATTGTTGTCAAGTGCCGTCCGGTGCGGTACATCTGTGCGACATTCATCGGCTTTGAAGGAGAGCGACGTGGACGGTGCACCTACCGCACAGCCGGTGGCAGACCCCGCCATCACCTTGTCAGCGATACGCAAGGCCACCGTCCGGCTGGTGCCGTTCCTCGGCCTGCTCTACCTGATCAACTATCTCGACCGAGTCAACGTCGGCTTCGCATCGTTGACCATGAACGCCGATCTGGGCCTCTCAACGGCGGCCTACGGCCTCGGCGCTGGTCTGTTCTTCATCGGCTACTTCTTCTTCGAAGTGCCGAGCAACATCATCTTGCACCGGGTCGGCGCGCGGGTCTGGATCGCCCGCATCATGATCACCTGGGGCATCATCGCGTCGTCCACGGCATTCATCCAGGGCGAGATCAGCTTCTACATCGTGCGGGTGCTCCTCGGCATCGCCGAGGCCGGCTTCTTCCCCGGCATCATCCTGTATCTCACCTACTGGTTCCCGCGGGCCAAACGGGCGAAGATCGTCGCCCTGTTCTTCCTCGCCGTGCCCCTGTCGTCGGTCCTCGGCAGCCCGATCTCGACCTTGCTCATCCAGAACGGGGACGGCGTACTCGGCTTCGCCGAGGGCTGGCGCTTCATGTTCTTCGTCGAGGGCCTTCCCGCGGTGCTGCTCGGCATCGTCGTCCTGATCGTGCTGCCCAGCAAACCCCGCGACGCGAAGTGGCTGACCAAGGACCAGAGCACCGCGCTGGAGCAGACCATCAGCGAGGAGGACACCCGCGCTGTCAGCGGCGGCGAGGTCAGCACTCGAGCCGCGCTCACCAACCCGCGTGTGGCTGCTCTGGCCGTTGTCTACTTCGGCATTGTGTTCGGCCTGTACGTGCTGGCTTTCTTCCTGCCCCAGGTGATCGCTGGCTTCCAGGAGCAGTTCAACACGACCTACTCCCTGGTCGAGATCGGCTTGGTGACCGCGATTCCGTATGTCTTTGCCAGCGTCGCCATGATTCTGTGGGCACGGCACTCCGATAAGACCGCGGAACGTGGCGGGCACGTGGCCATCTCTGTGTTCGTCGGCGCCGCCGCGATCGCCCTGGCGCTCTACCAGAACTCGCCAGTGATGATCATGGTCTTTATCACGGTGGCCGCCGTCGGGATTTACTCGGCCATTCCGATCTTCTGGCAGCTGCCCAGCACCATGCTCACCGGAGTCGGGGCCGCAGCCGGTATCGGAATGATCAACGCCTTCGGGAACCTCAGTGGGTTTGCCGGCCCGTACATGACTGGCTGGCTGGAGGACCTGACGTGCAACTTCAAGACGGGCCTGTTCGTGGTCGCTGGGTTGATGGTGGTGGCCGGGATCATCGCCTGGACGTTCCGCAAGACACCGGTTCCCGATATTCCACTCACTGACACCCTCGCCGCCACGAAAGCATCGTAGGCGTCGGCGCCGTAACGAAGGATGACCCTCTCTGCCACCAGGCCCCTCCACCCGGACCTGGTGGCAGGGAGGCGTTAGTGAACGTATGCACTATCTGGTGGGCAGCTCCTGTCAGTCCCGCGGATTCCCCTCAGTTGGTCGACCTCCTCGATGCCCACGAGCGAGAGAGATTGAACCGGCTCCAGCCCGATGCCGACCAAGCGCGCTACCTCGCCGCCCACGTCCTGACACGTCGGGTGCTCGGCTTGTGGATGGACCGACCCGCGGCCTCAGTCGTGATCGATCGGCCCTGCATCTGCGGCAAGCCACACGGTAAGCCGACTCTCGACGGCGGCCCGGAGTTCTCGCTGACTCACGCCAGCAATGTGGTCGGCGTCGCCGTCCACGACCAACCGGTCGGCTTGGATGTCGAACGGGTTCGGCCGCTCCCCGATCTCCCCTCACTGGCCAAGTTCGCGTGCTCCTGCAGGGAAACGGTCACCGACACGACCCAGTTCTTCCGTCTCTGGACGCGCAAGGAGGCGCTGCTCAAGGCCACGGGGGCCGGCCTGTCGAGCCCGATGTCAGCGATCACCCTCGGGCGACAAGGCGTCTGCAGCTGGACTGGACCGGGCGCGCCGACGGAGCCGGTGTGGCTGGTGGATCTCGCTCCCTCAACCAGACACCCGGCCGCAGCAGCTGGCCTCGGACCGCTCCCCGTTGTGCACGAGGAAGACGGGGATGCGCTGCTGCGGTGAGCAGCATCTACTCGAACGACGGTCTCACCGTGGACGAGTTAGCCGTCTTGGGAGTTGACCCTCGATTCCGAGGCAGTCTCCTGACGGTTGGGCGTCTCGGCGGTGGGACTCTCATCAGCGGCCAACGCACTATCCGGCGCAGTCTCGGCATCCGCAGTGCCAGCATCGACCTCGTCCGGGTGGTCGCCGGCCGCCTTGGGGTCGGCAACTCGAGGTAGATGGCGGAAGAGGACCGCCGTGATAACAGCGAGAATCAGGAACAAGGCCGCGCTGATACCGGCCACGACATTCAAACCGTCGGTGAACGCGTCTCGCGCAGCGGCCAGCAGATCAGCACCGAGCTGGTCAGGCAACTGGGCGGCAGCAGCATCGGCGCCGGCGATGCTCTCCCGAGTGGCGGAGACGGCCTCGGCTGGCAGCCCATCGAGGGAGTCAGACAGCCGGCTCCGGTAAACCGCCGCACCGATGGTACCCAAGACCGCAACGCCCAAGGCAAACCCGAGCTCCGCGGCGGTCTCCGAGATCGACGACGCCGACCCGGCCTTCTCCGGCGGGGCGGAAGCCAGAATCACGCCATTCCCCAGCGACGAGATCGGACCGACTCCTGTGCATGCCAGCACCAATCCGGTCACGACCAGTGGCAACCCGCCGACGCTGTCCACCTGGGTGAGAAGCAGCAGCCCGACAGTCGTGATCGCCATTCCCCCGGCCATCACGTAGCCCGGTCGTAGGCGTTGCGCCAGGAACGGCGCCGTCATCGTGGCGATCACCAGCCCGAGGTTCATCGGCACCAGCCACAGGCCGGAAGCGAGTGGTGAGAGCCCCAAGACCAGCTGCAGATACAGCGTGACCAGCAGGAAAGTGCCGGCCCACAGGATGCAGCCGAACAACGACAGCCCGACCGCTCCGGTGAACAAGGGATTCGAGAAGAGCCGCAAGTCCAGCAGTGGAGACGTGAGCACCTTCTGCCGACGAACGAAAACAACCCCCACAACGAGTCCGATGACGATCGCCGCGCCAGAGCGCCCGTCCAGGCCGGACTTGGCCAGCTCCTTGAGGCCGTAAATGATCGGCAGGATGGCTCCCAAGGACAGCGCAACGCTGATGAGGTCGAGCCGGCCGCCGTCGGGATCACGGTATTCCGGCAACAGGATTGGCGCGCTGATCAGCAGCAGCACCATCACCGGGACGCCGAGCAAGAACGCCGAGCCCCACCAGAAGTTCTCGAGCAGGGCGCCACCAACCAAGGGCCCGACTGTCATCCCGCCCATGAAGCAGCTGATCCAGACCGAGATAGCTACGCCCCGCTGGTGCGGGTCGTTGAACATGTTGCTGATCAGCGCCAGGGTCGACGGCATGAGCGTCGCGCCAGCGATGCCGAGCAGCGCGCGGGCGATGATCAGGGCCTCGACGTTGGGCGAGTAGGCCGCGAGCACCGAGGCAATCCCGAACGCGCTCGCCCCGATCATGAGCAGCTTGCGTCGACCAATCCGATCTCCGAGGGTGCCCATCGTGATCAGGAACCCGGCGATCATGAACCCGTAGATGTCCATGATCCACAGCTGCTCGGTACCACCGGCGCCTAGATCGGCGCTCAAGTTCGGCAGGGCGATGTACAGGACGCTCATGTCCAGCGAGAGCAACAGCGTCGGCAGGGCCAATACGGTCAACCCCAGCCATTCCCGCCGCCCGGCCATTCTTGCCGGCTCCGTGTTGGTCGACTCCTCGGTCATCGGAATCCCTTCGGTCACGGTTGAGGTGAACGGTGAGGTGAATCAAGCCCGCCGAACGCATCTCCAGCGGTCCAACCGGTCAATCGCCGCGGGCGAGAACTGGACAATTGAGCAGGATAGTGCGCGCCATTGGACAATTGCACTAGTTGACCTCGAGTTCTCAGCTAGACATCTGCGACAGCACGGACCGCGGCGACGACTTGGGGGCCGTAGCTCAACGCCGCGTCGTTGTGGTCGGCTCCCTCGACCGGGAAGGTTCCCACCAGCCTCGGAGCGGCCTCGGCCACTCGGCGGCTCTGCTGCGGGTCGACGATCGAGTCGGCCGTTCCGTACACGACGGCGACCGGTACCCGGACTTCGCTGATCCGGTCGAGCAGCGGGAAGTCGTCCCAGAGCAGCCAGCGCACCGGAAGGATCGGGTACGCGTCGGCAGCCACCGTCGCGAGGCCGATGAACGGCGAGCGCAGCACCAACCCGGCCGCACTCACGTCGCCGGCCAGTGCGGTCACCACCGCCGCTCCGATGCTCTCCCCGAAGAGCAGGATTCGATCGGCGGGCACATCATGCAGCCGCAGAGCGGCATAGCCCGCTCGGACATCGAGGCCCAGCCCGGTCTCGGTCGGCGAACCGGGATTGCCGCCGTACCCGCGGTAGTCCACAAGCAGGACGTCGAACCCCACGTCACCGAGTGCCCGCGCCAAGGGAGCTCGGTCGGCTCGATTGCCGGCGTTGCCGGGTGCCACGAGCACGGTCATGCCGTCTGGCCGCGGCGACTCGGCGGCGACGAACCAGGCGGCGAGTTCGAGCCCGTCCTCGGTCTGCAGCCGCCATTCACTGGCTCCGGGTAGGACGCCAGCGACCGGCGGCACTTGTCCGGAGCCGGTCAGGTAGATCAGCCGCCGCTGGAACAGCGCCAGCATGCCGAGCAACAGGACCACAACGACGGACACGGTGAGCAGAACCAGGGACATCCGGCGCACCATCGCTAGATGCTTCGATCAGGCCGAGGCACTCTGCGACGGGTTGCCGCCGGTGGTTGCACGGGAGAAGTTCTGGTACGAGCGGGACGCCGTCGGTCCGCGTTGTCCTTATAGCGCGAGCCGTACACCGATGAGCCGTAAGGGAATTCGGCTGGACTCGACAGTCGGATCAGGCACAGCTGGCCGATCTTCATCCCGGGCCAGAGCATGATCGGCAGGTTGGCCACATTGGACAGTTCCAGGGTGATGTGACCGGAGAACCCGGGATCGATGAACCCGGCTGTCGAGTGCGTGATGAGGCCAAGTCTGCCGAGGCTTGACTTGCCTTCCAGCCGGCTGGCCACGTCATCGGGCAGGGTGACGATCTCCAGCGTCGAGCCCAGGACGAACTCCCCTGGGTGCAGAACGAAAGCGTCCTCGCCCTTGGGCTCGACCAGGGTGGTCAACTCATCCTGCTGGATCGACGGGTCGATGTGGGTGTACTGCGAGTTGTTGAAGACTCGGAAGAAGC
>JACCQS010000164.1 GCA_013814015.1 Geodermatophilaceae bacterium
GCCCAGACCGCACTCCCCGGGGCCAGCCCGAGTTCGGCGAACGCCGTCGCCGTGAGATCGGCCGTCAGCGGAACCGGTCCGTCGAGGTCGCACCGGACCGCCGAGCCGTGCGGCGTCGCCGAGGCCACCCGAGCCGGCCAGACGTTACGCGGACTTCCGTGCGGCTCGGTCGGATAGATGGCCACCGCCTCGGGGCGGATGGCGACGTGAACCGATCCCTGCGACGGCTCGGCAACCGTGACCGAGGCGCCGGACTCCAATCGCACCTTCGTTCCCTCCCCGGTACCGGCGAGCAACGTCAACCCGATCAGTCTGGCCACGTACTCGGTACGCGGTCGGCGGGCCACCTCGCCCGGCGCCCCGGACTGTACGACCCGCCCATGCTCGATCACAGCTACTTCGTCGGCAAGGGCCATGGCATCGATCGGGTCATGGGACACGACGACGGTGGCTCCCGCGTAATCGGCGAGATGCCGGCGCAACTCGGCGCGTACCTCGAGTTTGGTACGGGCATCCAGTGCGGCCAGCGGTTCGTCGAGCAGCAGCAGTTGCGGACTGCCGACCAGGGCCCGGGCCATGGCAACCCGCTGAGCCTGACCGCCGGACAGACTCCCGGGCTTGGCCTTCACACAATCAGAAAGCCCCACCCGGTCCAGCCAGGCGCGGGCGGCATCACGAGCCTGCACCTTTGGAACTCGCCGGGACCGGAGCCCGAACGCGACATTGTCCACCGTGGACAGATGCGGGAAGAGGAGGTAGTCCTGGAAGACCATCCCGACGGGGCGGTCGTACGGGGGCACATGCTTGCCTGCCGCAACGTCGTCGAGCGGGAGGTCCCCCAACAGGACACGGCCGGCGTCGGGTCGCAGCAGTCCAGCCAACACTCGGAGCACGGTCGACTTACCAGCACCATTGGGGCCCAACAGCACCAGCACCCGGCCGGGCTCGACGGTCAGGTCCACTTCGAGGTTCAGGGAACCGCGTTGTACGGCGAAGGCCGCGGCCAGACTCACCGTGCCCGGGCCCCCACCCAAGCGCCGGTTGTGTGGCGAACGGGCACTTTCGGGAGCCCCAATAGGAAGCTTGTGTAGCGAACCGGCACTCTGGGAGCCGCCGAGCGAGAGGTTGGGTGGCGAACCGGCGGATCGGGCGACTGCCACACCCTGATCATCATGCCCGGGTCAGCCAGCGTTCTCGCAGCAGCGCGAGCGTGGCCAGCGAGACCACCAGCAGGACCAGGCTCAAAACGATCGCGGCTTGCGGATCGTTCTGCAACGCGAGGTAGACCGCCAGCGGCATCGTCTGCGTTGTACCGGGGAAGTTCCCGGCAAAGGTGATCGTCGCGCCGAACTCACCCAACGCCCGGGCCCAGCACAGCACCGCTCCGGCAGCCACTCCCGGCGCGACCAGCGGCAGCGTGACCCGGCGAAACGTCGACCACCCGCCAGCGCCCAATGTCGCTGCTGCGTCCTCGAATCGGGCATCGGCGGCCCGGAGCGCTCCTTCTACGCTGATCACGAGGAACGGCATGGCCACGAATGTCTCGGCAATCACGACCGCCGCGGTGGTGAACGGCAGGGAGAGCCCGAATTCCTCGTACACCCAGGCACCGATGATCCCGCGGCGCCCGAGGACGAGGAACAGTGCCACGCCTCCGACGACCGGGGGAAGCACCAGCGGCACCGTGACCAGGGCCCGCAGGATCGACCGGCCTCGGATAGTGCTACGGGCGAGCACCCACGCGATCGGGATGCCGAAGATCATCGACACCACGGTCGCCAGCGTCGCCGTGATCAACGACAGCCGCAGGGCCTGACCGACTTCTGGCTCGGCCAGCCGAACGAACAGCTCAGACCAGGGCGCGCGGATCAACAATCCCACCATTGGCAGGACCAGAAACGCGATCCCGACGATCGCCGGCAGCAGCAGGGGCAGCGGGATCCGTGAACCCGGGCCGGTGAACCATCGCCCACGGCCGGATCGCGATCCTCCCGCCCGCGGCGCCGTACGCGCGATGGAGTCCTCGAGGACCTCCCGATCGGTCACGGCGAGCGGAAGCCTGCCTCGTCCAGGGCGGCTACCCCGACCTCGGACAGGACGAAGTCGACCCAGGCCTGGGCCGCGTCCGGGTTCTGGGCGGCGGCCAGTGGGACGATCGGGTAGGCGTTGACTGCTTCCTCGGTCTCGGGGAAGTCGATGCCCTCCACGGCATCGCCGGCGGCGATCACATCGGTGACATAGACCAGGGCGGCATCGACCTCGCCGAGCTCCACCTTGGTCAGCGCGGCACGGACGTCCTCCTCCAGGCTGTCGACCGACGGGGTGATTCCTGCCGCCTCGAAGACGGTGGTCGCCGCCACACCGCAGGGCACCTCGGGAGCGCAGATCGCAAGGGTGAGATCCGGATTGGCGAAGTCGGCGATGCCGGTGATGCCCGCGGGGTTTCCGGCCGAGACAGCGATCTGCAGCACGTTCTCGACGAAGATCGTCGGATCGCCCTCGGCGTTACCCGCGTCGATCACCACGTCCATCTGGGAGGTGTTTGCCGAGGCGAAGACGTCGGCTGGAGCTCCCTCGTTGAGCTGCGTGGACAGACCCGAGCTCGGACCGAAGTTGAAGGTCAGGTCGACATCGGGATTCTCGGCCAGGAAGGCGTCGCCCAACTCGGTGAAGACATCGGTGAGCGACGCCGCCGCGAACACCGTCAACGGGCCGGAGAGATCCGAGCCGGCG
>JACCQS010000190.1 GCA_013814015.1 Geodermatophilaceae bacterium
CTCCAGGGTGATGCCGGACTCCCGCTCGTAGACGACGATCGCCGGGATGATCGCTGCTTCGGCGAAACGCGGTTGGATCTCGTTGACCAGGACCGCCGGGAGCACCCAACGCCGACGGCTGGTAGCCCTGACTGTGACAGTGGGCTGGTCGTCGCGCCGCATGAAGATCCCTCGAGGTCTGGCTCGGCGGTCTCGGCAGCGCGCCGACGACTGGTCGGGGAGACCCTATTGAGCGCTGCCGACATGACGGCGCAAGGGGTTCTGGCCCTCCAACATCGATCGGGCCAGGCGACTAGCCTGGATCGCATGAGTGCCGCGCCCCTCGTGTTCATCTGGGCAGGTTCGGTGGACTACGTCCAAGCCTGGGAACGCCAGCAGCATCTGCACGCCCGTCGCGTCGACGACCGCGCCCCGGACACCGTGCTGCTCTTGGAGCACCCCGCCGTCTACACCGCCGGAAAGCGAACCGCGTCCCACGAACGTCCAACCGATGGAACACCGGTGATCGACGTGGATCGTGGCGGCCGGATCACCTGGCACGGACCTGGGCAGTTGGTCGGGTACCCGATTCTCGCGCTGGCGCAGCCGTTGGACGTCGTGGCCTACGTACGACGGCTGGAGGAGGGCTTGATCAAGGTCTGCTCCGACCTCGGCGTGCCGGCCGGGCAGGTGCAAGGCCGCAGCGGTGTGTGGTTGCCGGCCGAGGGACAACGTCCTGATCGCAAGATCGTGGCGATCGGCGTGCGCGTGTCGCGCGGGGTGACCATGCACGGCTTCGCGATCAACTGCAATCCGGACCTGAGCGCGTACGACCGGATCGTTCCGTGCGGGATCAGCGATGCTTCAGTCACCTCGTTGAGCAAGGAGTTGGGGCGTGAGGTGACTGTCGAGGAGATTGTGCCGTTGGTAGAGAGTCGTCTCGGCGAGGTGCTCTCGCCTGAGCACGCGCGCGCCGCCTGATCGCGACGATCCTCAGTCGCGGCTGGCGCGGGAGGGGAAGTACCTCCGCTCGGCATCGCTACGGGCGGTCGACGCGGCGTGTACCCAGGCTCTGCGGGCATCGTGGCTCTGGCCCAGCCGCTGCAGCAGTTGGGCGCGGGCGGCGTGGGAATAGCAGTAGCCCTCCAACCGGCTCACGGCAATCACTTCGTCAAGATCGGCGAGCCCTGCCGCAGGTCCGTCCACTAGGACAATGCCAGGCACCGCCCGAGCGCCAGTGTGGGGCTCGGCTCCTGTACGAGCAGCTCGTCGTACAGCCGCACGATTCTCGGCCAGTCGCTGCACCGCAGGCCAGTCGCTGTCATGGGGGCATCCCACCGGGAGCGGTCCTCGCCCTCGAGAATTACCTGATGGCCGTTGCTTGTACGCGGGATGAAGCGCGTGCCTGACTGAGCAGAAGTAGTGCGAGCAGACCGGCGCTCTCCCGGTCCCGGGGTCTGGCCCGATGGAGCGCCGTGGCCAGGTGGAGGGCTCTTGCGGCCAGGTCGTCATCGCGAAGATCCGGACCGCTGGCCGCGGTATGTCCGAGTGCGTATGCCAATTGAACAGCTCGCCGTACGGCCGGCATCCGCTCCTCGACCGCCGCGTCGCCGGGCATCTCCACGTTGACGCCCGATCCTGCAAGGCGCTTCTTTGCTCTGGTCAATCGTGCGGCCATGGTGGCCTGCGGGACAAGGAATCCGGCTGCGATGGCCGATGTTGTTGCACCACAACCTAATCGCATAGTGAGCGCGACCTGCGCCTCGGTAGTCAGCGCTGGATGGCAGCACAGGACAGCGAGCCGGAGCTCGTCATCCGTCAGCGCCGACTCGACCAGCTCCGCTTCCGGGCGTTGGCTGACTGCTACCTCGGTAGCGGTCATCGCGGCAAGCCGTTCGCGCAACGAGGCTGCCCGGCGAATGCGGTCCACGGCTCTGCGCCGGGCAACTGTCAGGAGCCAGGCTTCGACCGATTCTGGAATTCCGGTGTCCGGCCAGGTCTGTAGGGCGAGCAGGAACGCGTCGGCGGTGGCTTCTTCGGCGATGTCGAGGTCACGCGCCAACCGCAAAGTAGCGGCCAGCACGCGACCCCAATGCTCGCGCTGTGCCGACTCCGCCGCGCGAGCGACATCACTGGGCAGCGTGTTCAGGACGCGTCGAACTCCCACACCGGGCGCAACTCGACATAACCCTGCGGTGCGGGGCAAAGCTTAGCGAACTCGAGTGCCTGAGCATCGTCCTTGGCACTGACCAAGTAGTAGCCGCCGAGCACCTCCTTGACGTCGGGCAGCGGGTTGTCCACGACCGCGACGTCGTTGGTGCGGGTGTTCCGCAGAAAGGTCGCGGTGGGGACGGGCTGCAGCGCCTCGCCGCCGAGGACCTCTCCCCCGGCCTTGGCCACGGACTCGGCGAAGTCCCCGTGCATCTGCATGACTGCCCCGAAGTCGGCGTCGTCGGTGTCGGTGTACGCGTCTTCGTTCTCCACGATCGTGATCAGGTACTTCGGCATGGCGTTCCCTTTCTCCTACGGCCGGCCGGCTGCCGTTCCGCGGGAGTTCGGACCGGCTTGGGTAGGTACGGCCAGCTTGGTCCTGTGGCTGGGGCTCATACGGAAGTACGCAGCAACGGAGCGGAGTGGTCGTCGGGTCACGTTTCGGCGGCCGGCCAGCTGTTTCGTACGTGGTCAGGACCGCAGAAATTCCTGTCATGAATCTGATCAAAGGTCTTGCGCGGTAGCCGAATACAGGTAGACTCGAACACATGTTCGAAGACGCTCATCCGGTCATCCAGGAACCGATCGGCGCTGAGTCCTGGGACCGGTACGAGGAGGCGATCAGCGAAGCGGAATGGCTGGCCGACCAGCGCTACCAGCAACGCGCCGAGCAGGTCACCGACCTGACCGACTTCGAGGCCATCACCGAGCTTGTCAAACTCGAAGCCTCCCTCGCCGCCCAGCACGCCCGCCGAGCCCGGCTGGTCGCCCACGTGGCTGGGCACCGTCCGGCCGCGGCCGACCGGCCGGCAGACCAACCAGGCGCATCGACCACTCAGTGCGCAGACGATCAGGTGCCGGAGGTGCTGGACGTGTCGGAGTGGCTGCCGCACGAGTTGCAGATGGCCCACCCCTACTCGTGGACCGCCGTGCAGGATCTGGTGGCAACCTCCCTGGTGTTGACCGGCCGGCTCTCGGCGACGCTGGGCCTGTTGCGGGCCGGTCGGATCGACTACGTCCGGGCCCGGATCCTCGCCGATCAGCTCGGGACCACCAGCACCGAAGTCGCGCACACCGTGG
>JACCQS010000204.1 GCA_013814015.1 Geodermatophilaceae bacterium
TCGACCACCAAGACCTGGTAGCCGACGATGTTCACGGCGCGCGGGGTCAGCACGGGCAGCCAGCGAACGACGAGGGGCTGGCTCAACTCCACCGTTCCACCCCGAGGCGCGACGATGATCGGTCCACTGGGAAAGTCGTGGGTGAGCGGAACCACGCTACGCAAGAGCGTCCCGTCGAGCAACTGGCCCAAGAAGAGGTAGTTCCCCTCGGGGAACAGCTGCTTGAACTCGGCAAGCGGAAATTGGTCGAACGGTGGCTCACTGCTCTCGGAGAACAGTTCGGTCAGCCCATAGTCCTTGAGCGGGCCGGTGGCCGAGAGGTCCACCATCACCTGGCCGCTCGGATGGATGATCGTGATGTGCTTCCACGCGTCGTCATCGAGGAAGATCTGCAGCCCAGCGTCTCCGTCGGTGGCATTGATCTCCACCTTGAGGTCGGCGGCCTTGAAGGGCCGGGTGACGCCGGTCCCCTCGGCGGCCGCGCTGGGGAGGAACGCCAGGACCCCGAGCAGCGGGACCAGGGCGAGAACGGTGAATCGGTGCCTCATCATGGGCTCCTTGCGTACGGCACCGCCGGACGGCGATGGTCGAATACGGGATACCAGGCGCCGCCTGAACCCAATCTGAACGCAGCGGCCGGAACGCTCGGCCGCCTACCGGAGCTCGGCCCAGAGGGAAACGTAGGCGGCCGCCGCTGTGCTGCGCGGCGCGAATACCGGCACCGGAGCGCGGCGCTCAGCCATCTGCTCGATCACCGAGGCTGCGGGGATCGTTGTCTGCAACACATCACCGCGCCTCGCGGTGAATGCTGCGACGACGTCACGGTGCAGCTTCTTGCGGCGGTCGACCATCGAGAAGAAGGCGGCCAGCGACGGGGGACGATCTTCGATGCGGGTGACGAAGTCGGTCAACTGGTCGAATGTCCGCAGTGACAGGGTGGCCGGAATCAGCGGGATCAGCAGGGTGTCCGTGGCGTACATCACGCTTTCGGACACCAGGGAGATGCCGGGGGGACAGTCCAGGATGACGGTGTCGTAGTCCTCGGACAGCGGGCGGAGTAGCTTTCGCAGGACAGCGACCGGCTTGCTGCGCGCGTCGAGCAGGAGATCGAGGTTGCGGTAGGAGAAATCGGCGGGCAACAGGTCGAGGTCGTCGAAGTCGGTGCCCTTGATCGCATCCCCCAGGGAGAACTTTCGACGGACCAGTCCCTTACCGCCGCCCTTCACGCGCGGCTTGATCCGGAAGATGAAGCTTGCAGCGCCCTGCGGGTCGAGGTCCCAGAGCAGCGTCCTGGCACCGTCCCGAGAAGACAGATAGGCCAGGTTCACCGCAGTGGAGGTCTTTCCGACGCCGCCCTTGATGTTGTACGTCGCAAGGACTCTCATGCCGGACTTCCGCTTGCCAGTTCTCGGAACCGAGTTCTGCTGTCCGCGCTGTCGAAGGCCGCGAAACTTGCTGCGAACTCGGTCCGCGCATGGCGTTGGTGCGCGCTGAGCTGGGCGGCCAACTCGCCCATCGCCAGCACGGTCGCGGCCGGCGCAGACCGGGTGGAGATCATGGTCGCGGCGAATTCTCGTACAGCCTGGCTCTGCACCTCGGCGTCCTGGAATTCGCCCAGCACCTCCTGCAGACCCTTCAGGTCCCTCAGGGCAGCGCGGTGTGTGGCTGGATCGTGCAGCGGTCGGAATATCTCGAGGAGGTAGCGCAACTCCTTGCACCGCTTCCGGAGATCGTGCAGTGCCTCGGGGGCGGAGTCAGGTCCGATGGATCTGCCGCGCCTGGTGACCCGGCGATGTGCCTGCGTCAAGCGTTGAGCAGCAAGCTTCCCAGCGCCGACGACGTGGCCGGGATCCGACGGCTCGGCCAGCACGCCCAGTGCTCGCCAGTGTTCGAGTGCGTGGCGGAATCGGGCCGATCGCAGGGCCCGCACCAAGCGGCGGAACTCGGTACGCCGCTGGGCCAGCAGATAGCGGCGGAAGGGGTCGAGGTCAGCCGGCTTCGCCGATTGCAGACCGGCGGCCATGTCGGGCAGGCCCAGGATGTACACGTCGAGGTCGCGGGTCGGGGAGGTCAGGTCACCGAGCCACTTGAGATCCCGACCCAGTTGCTCGGCCGGTCCGGACTCGAGGACGTCACCGGCCAGTTTCAGCGTGGATCGCGACCGCCGTACGGCGACCCGGAAGTCGTGCAGAAACTCGGGATCGATGTCACCGAGAACCCCTTCGAGGGTTCGCTGCACTGTGGACAGGAACCCGTTCAGGACGGCGATCACCGCATTGTTGGCCGGCATCGAGCCGGTCAGTCGGACAGGCTCGGGGTCGTCGTCGCAGAAGGCCCGACCGGCAGCAGACAACGCTTGTTCATACAGCGAGACCTCGACCGGGGATATGCCCTTCACGGTGCCCAGCCGCGCGATCACCCGATCGGCCTGGTCCTGATAGCCGCGTACGGCCGAGACCGACAGTTGGTCGGGCAGCCGACGTCCCTGAACACCCGGCGCCAACTCGATGGCGATGCGCACCACCGTCTTCAGATCCGCATTCAGGACTTGCAGATCGCGATGTTGGCTCTCGATCGCGGTAACCGGCAGCAGGGCACGGATACCGACGATGTTCTCGATCTGGGATCGAACGTGGCCGGCTGCGAGCGCGTCGATTCTCGCCGGCCAGGTGATCACGTTCAGGGGCTGCATGTGCTCGCGACCATCAGCATGCTGAAGGACCAAACGCAGACCGTTGTCAGCGGAATCATTCTGTTCCAGGACCACGCCCGCCTTGTGCAGCAACCAGTCGTCGGTGTCGAGCCAGACACGCCGGACTCTTCGAGCGAGCGACTGTTGCACTGAGAACCGCGGTGCCAGCGCGTCCGGTACAGACCAGAAACCGGTCGGATCCGAGTCGTCGGCCGCGAAGTATGCGGTGACGTCGGACACGTGGGCGAGGCTATATCGGGTCCCACGATGTCGCGACCCGGCGCGAGCGCCAGGATGTCGAACCAAACCGGTGCCCTACCCTCGTAGGCCAATGACTGAGCAACCCACCGCGGACCCGAACAGCTTCGCCGAGATGGACCTGCGCCCCGAGCTACTTCGCGCGCTGTCCGGTCTCGGATACGAAGAGCCCACGCCCATTCAGCGCGAAGCCATTCCGGCCATCCTGGCCGGACGCGATCTGCTCGGTCAGGCAGCGACCGGAACTGGGAAGACCGCTGCTTTCGCCCTGCCGGTGCTGCAGCGGATGACGCGCAACCGCCGCGAACACGACCCGATGGCCCTCATTCTGGTGCCCACCCGCGAACTCGCCGTACAGGTGTCCGAGGCGATCCACCGGTACGGCCGCGAACTCGGCGCTCGGGTACTACCGATCTACGGCGGTCAGCCGATCGTGCGGCAACTGCGCAGTCTCGAGCGCGGAGTGGACGTCGTCGTCGCCACCCCCGGGCGCGCGCTGGACCACATCGCCCGCAAGACCCTGCGTCTGGATCAACTCGAGACCGTCGTCCTCGACGAAGCCGACGAGATGCTCGACATGGGCTTCGCCGAGGACATCGAGTCGATCCTGACCGAGACGCCCAAGACTCGGCAGACCGTGCTGTTCTCGGCCACGCTTCCGCCTCGGATAGACAAGATCGCCCGCAAGCACCTGCGCGATCCCAGCCGGATCCAGATGGGCCGCGAATCGACCGGCGAGGGGGAGACGCCGCTCGTACGGCAGAGCGCCTACATCGTTGCCCGCGCGCACAAGCCAGCGGCGTTGGGCCGGGTCCTGGACATCGAAGCGCCCACTGCTGCGCTGGTGTTCTGTCGTACCCGGGCCGAGGTCGACCAACTGGCCGAACAACTCAATGGCCGCGGCTACCGGGCCGAGGCGATGCACGGCGGCATGGATCAGGCCCAGCGCGATCGGGTGATGGGACGGCTTCGCTCCAGTACGGCCGACCTGATCGTCGCGACCGATGTCGCGGCACGCGGCCTGGACATCGACCAGCTCACCCACGTGATCAACTACGACGTCCCCTCGGATCCGGAGTCCTATATCCACCGGATCGGGCGAGTCGGGCGCGCCGGTCGTGAGGGCGTCGCGGTCACCCTGGCCGAGCCGCGTGAGCACCGGATGCTCAAGGTGATCGAGCGGATGACCAGACAGCCGATCGTCATCGAGAAGGTCCCGACCGTCTCCGACCTCCGTGCCCGGCAGTTGGAACTCACCCGCTCCGCGCTGCACGAGAGCCTGCTGGAGGACGATCTGGACTCCTACCGGGTGGTCGTCGAGACCCTCACCGACGAATTCGACGTCGTGCAGGTCGCCCTGGCGGCGGTCAAGCTGGCGCACGAGGCCAGCGGAGCGGCCGCCGACGAAGAACACATCCCGGAGATCGCGGCCCGTCCGGCCAAGGATTCGCGCGGGTCGAAGCCTGCGGTCGGGTCGGGCCGTGGCGGCGGCTCCGACGGCGGCACTCGACCGGATTCCGCGGTCCGCGGCGGGCGCCGGGGAGGTGCCTCCGACCCCGGAATGGCACGGCTGTTCGTGGGTGCCGGGCGGATAGCGAAGATCCGGCCCAAGGACCTGGTCGGTGCGATCGCCAACGAGTCCCGGCTCAGCGGGCGGGACATCGGCGCGATCGAGATCGCCGACCGGTTCTCGCTCGTAGAGGTGCCCGAGGACTCGGCCGACGAGGTCATCGCCGCGCTTCGGGCCAGCAGCATCAAGGGCAAGAGCGTGCAGGTACGCCGGGATCGCGGCGGCCGCTAGCCGGGTGGGCGGGGGAGACCCTCGCGGGCACGGTCGAGGTCGGCCGGGGTGTCGACGTCGGTCCAGGGCACCGGAGCGCTTTGCGGGGCCGGTACCTCGACCCGAGCCACTCGCACCGACGCGACGAGTGCGCGCATCGCCCGGCCCGGAAGCGGCGCCAGATCAGCCAATGCCGTACGCAGTCCACTGACTCGCCAGGCGCCGAGCAGGAACTGGTCGCGGCCGTTCTCGTCGACCAGCACTGCGGCGTCGGCGTCCTCCACGAGTTGCGCCACCAGAGACTCGATCAGCTCGGAAGTCAGGAAGGGCAGGTCCGCGGCGACGACGACGACGGTGGCGGCCGAGATGAGGTCCAGGCCCGCCGCCAGCCCGGCAACCGGGCCGGAACCGACCGGGTGCTCCTGGACGAGCAACACTCCGTCAGGGACGGACTGCGGTGGTCCGACGACGACCCGCGTATCGGCACCGCGTACGGCCAGCAGGACGCGCTCGAGCATCGTCGCGTCGCCGACGGGTATCTGCGGCTTGGCCCGGCCCGACATCCGGCTGCCGCGTCCTCCGGCGAGCACGATCGCGTCGTAACCGGCCATCCGGCCAGGCTAACCGCGCCCCGCGCGGCCTCTTCCCCTGGCGGTTATGACGTAAACCGCCAGGGAGTCGGTGTCCGCACAGCGATCGACGGGCGGCGGTCGGTGTGAACGCACTAATCTCGTCGGCATGGCTCGGCTGACCAGCCGTCGGCCCGTGCTGCGGGTGCGCGACGGCGTGCGGGTGACCCGGCCCGACGTACTTGCGAGCGAGGAACCGCTCGAGATCCGGATCTCGGGTACGCCGCTTGCCGTCACGATGCGTACGCCAGGCGCGGACTGGGACCTCGTGCACGGGTTCTTGGCCACCGAGGGGGTCATCCGCGGATCCAGCGACATCCGGACCTTGCGCTACTGCGACAGCGTCGACGAGACCGGTCGCAACACCTACAACGTCAGCGACGTCGAACTCGCCGAAGGCGTTGCACCACCCGACGCCTCGGTGACCCGGAACTTCTACACAACCAGTTCGTGCGGGATCTGCGGCAAGGCCAGCATCGATGCGGTGACCGTCGACTCGCCCTACGACCTGCATGCCGATCAGACCCCGGTGAGCCTATGTGTCGTCCTCGGTCTGCCGGACAAGCTGCGCGCGGCGCAGGACGTGTTCGACAAGACCGGGGGCCTGCACGCCGCCGGAATCTTCACCGCAGCGGGGGAGCTGTTGGTCGTTCGTGAGGATGTCGGCCGGCACAACGCCGTGGACAAGGCGATCGGGGCAATGGTCCGCGAGGACCGGCTGCCGCTGACCGGTGCCATCCTGATGGTCTCCGGACGTGCGTCGTTCGAGTTGACCCAGAAGGCGTTGCTGGCTGGGATCCCGACCCTCGCCGCGGTCTCGGCACCTTCGTCGCTGGCCGCCGACCTGGCCGACGAGGCAGGCATGACCCTGATCGGGTTCGTCCGGGGCACCGGCTGCAACGTCTACACCGGACAGTCCCGGATCAACTGAACTGAGGCGTTCAGTGACGACCTAGGTAGGCGACCTCGTGTTCCCAAGAGCCGATCGGCTGGTTATGTAGCCGCCAGTAGTGATCGGCGATGTCATCCGGGTCGAACGCGGTGCCCGGTGCCACCGCTCCGTGCACGGTCACGGTTGCCACGTGGACGCCGGCCGGGGTGAATTGGGTGGCCAGGAGCTCGGTGAGACCTCGCACCCCGGCTTTCCCCAGCGACAGACTTGTGACGTCTGGAATTGCGGTGGGCATCCCGCCAGTAATCACGTACGTACCGTGACCTGCCTTAACCATGCGTGGCAGCAGATGGGAGGCGGCCGTAATGGCGCCGACGACATTGACCGCCCACGCGTGCATGTGCTGGGCGACATCGAGCTCTCCGATGCGGTCGGCCTGGATGATCGCAGCGTTGTAGATCAGCGCATCTGGGACGCCGAGCTGGGCCACCAGCTCGTCGAGCGCGGTCCGGAGCCCCCACTCGTCGGCTGCGTCGGCGAGCGCCTTGTGCGTCTCGACGTTCGCGTCGGCCAATGCTGACAACGCGGCATCGACGGTGGATGCCGAGCGGGCGATCACTCCGACGGGAAGGCCCTCACGGGCGAATCGGCGGGCGACGGACAGCCCGATCCCAGGGCCTGCGCCGATAATGATCGCTCCGGACACTGCCTGTACCTCGCGGTGAAATCGACAACGGGAGCCGATCGGCCCCTGTTCGGACAACCAAGCAAGGCAGTGCCCATTCCCGCTCGGCCGTGTGGCCCATGGCACAGCTGATCAGTGGTCGCCACCGCGGAGCTGGCTGACGATGTGTCCGAGCAGCGGACCGAGAACGGCCAAGCCATCGCGGACGCCTCCGGTCGAGCCGGGCAGGTTCACCACCAACGACCGGCCGGCGAGTCCGACCATGCCGCGGGAGATCACCGCGTACGGCGTCTGGTCCTGGCCGTAGCGGCGAAGTGCCTCCGCCAAGCCCGGCACTTCGCGGTCGAGTACCGGCGCGGTGGCTTCCGGAGTGACGTCGGTGGGCGACAATCCGGTTCCGCCGGTCGTCACGATCAGCTCAGCACCCGAGTCGACCGCAGCTCGGAGCGCGGCCGTCAGGGCAGCGGCATCGTCCGGGAGCACCTCGGGCCCGCTGACGGTCAGACCGAGTTCGGTCAGGCCGGCGGCCAGTGCTTGGCCGCTGCGGTCCTCGTACACCCCGGCGCTGGCCCGGTTCGACGCGGTGATCACGTGCGCTCGGGTATGCGGTGGTAGTTCACCCATCGAGCCCTCCCTCTCGGGTCCAGTCGCCGGACTTGCCGCCGGTCTTGGTCAGTAACCGCACGCCGGCGATCTCGGCGGACTTGTCGACGGCCTTGACCATGTCGATCATCGTCAGTGCGGCAACCGACACGGCTGTCAGCGCTTCCATCTCGACACCGGTGCGGTCGGCCGTACGTACCGTTGCGGTGATCTCGACGCAGTCCTCGGCGACATTCAGGTCGACCGAAACCCCATGTAGCGCAAGCGGATGGCAGAGCGGGATCAGCTCTGGGGTCCGCTTGGCGCCCTGGATTCCGGCGATCCGGGCGGTGGCCAGCGCATCACCCTTGGGTACGCCCTTCCCGCGCAACAGTGCGACGACCTCGGCGCTGACCAGGACCCGTCCGTGCGCCGTTGCCGACCGCACGGTCACCGCCTTGCCCGTGACATCGACCATCCGAGCGGCACCGCGCTCATCCAGATGCGTCAGCCGTTGCGTCGAGTCGGTCACTGCATCATGGCTCGCTCCGCTCGCGGTGTTCGCTCCGCTCCTCGCTCGTTCCTCGCTGCGATGCTCGCTCACGACGACCACTCCCTTCCAGCAGCCAGACCTCGACGGTGTTGCCGGCGGCCAGCTGTTCGGTGTCCTCGGGGATGACCACGAGGCAGTTGGCGCGGGCCAGGTGGGCGAGCAGGTGCGAACCCGGCCCACCTACCTGGCTGACCTGGCCGTCGGCGAAGAACCCGCGCAAGAACTGTCGTTTTCCGGCCGGTGAGACGACCTCGGCGACGAGCTTGGCCTCGACACACGGGCGGTCGACCGCTACGAGGCCCATCGCCGCTCGCAGGGCAGGGCGTAGGAACACCTCGAAGGACACGAACGCACTCACCGGGTTGCCCGGCAACGTCACCACCGGCACATCTGCGACCCGCCCCCAGCCCTGTGGCCCGCCGGGTTGCATCGCCACTTTGGCGAAGGACACGGTGCCGAGGTCGGCGAAGGCGTCCTTGACCACCTCGTAGGCTCCCGCGCTGACGCCACCGGAGGTGATCAACAGATCCGCATCAGCGGTCTCCTTCTCGACGGTGCCAAGAAACTGGGCGACGTCGTCCGGAACGAAGTGCACTGCCCGAGCACTGGCTCCGGCGTCCTCGACCGCCGCGCAGAGCAGCGCGGTGTTGGACTCATAGATCTGGCCCGGCTGCAGAGTCCTGCCCGGCTCCACCAGTTCGCTGCCGGTGGACAACACGACCACCCTGGGCCGGCGGAAGACCGGCAGCCCGGCATGGCCGATCGCGGCGGCGAGGCCGAGTTGGGCCGGGTACAACACCGCCCCAGCGGTGAGCGCGACCTGACCTGCGGCGATGTCCTCACCGATAGAGCGGATGTGCGCCCCCGGCCTGGGCGCGGTGTCGATCGTGACCCGGTCGGTCCGGGCATCGGTGTGTTCGACCGGCACGATGGCGTCGGCGCCTGGAGGCAACAGGGCGCCGGTCATGATCCGTTGCGCAGTACCAGGTTCCAGCGGAGACACCGACGTCCGCCCAGCGGGGATGTCGTCAGCCACGGTCAGGGTCGTAGGCAGCGAGGTGACATCGGCTGCGTGCACCGCGTACCCGTCCATGGCCGAGTTGTCGAAAGGCGGCAGGGCCGTCACTGCCGAGACATCCTCGGCAAGTACCAGGCCGCGGGCCTGTCCGAGCGGAACGATCTCCACCGGCATCAGCGCAAATAGATCCGCCACGGCGGCTCGGTGATCTTCGACGGTGCGCACATCCCGATCCTTTCACCCACCGCAGACAGGCTCGCGCTAGCTGACCAGCGGGGGGATCTCCGGCGGGCAGGACGCCGGGTTCTCGGCCAGACGACGGAACAGTTCCGCGATACCGGCATCCAGTTGCGGGTCACGTCCAGCGCCATGATCGGCCGGTGTCATGACGACCTCGATGTCGGGATCGACCCCGTGATTCTCCAGCGAGAATCCAGGTCCTCTGATCCAGGTCGCGTACCGCGGCTGGGTCACCGACGTGCCGTCCACCAGGGTGAAGCGGCCGTCGATGCCGACCACCCCACCCCAGGTACGGACACCGATCACCGGTCCGACACCGAGCACCTTGGCCATCGCCGACACGATGTCCCCGTCCGAGCCCGACCACTGATTGGCCAGGAAGACGACCGGTCCGCGCGGCGCCTGTTCGGGATAGGTCTCCGGTGACCGGTGGCGGCCGAGTTGATAGGCCTGCACGCGCCGGCTCAGCCGCTCGATCACCAGCTGGCTGGTGTGCCCGCCGCGGTTGTAGCGGACGTCGACGACGAGGCCTTCGCGCTGAGTCGCGCGTTCCAGATCTCGGTGCAGCTGAGCCCATCCGGCGGCCATCATGTCCGGGATGTGCAGATAGCCGAGCCGCCCCTCCCCGTGTTCGTCCACGTAGGAGCGTCTGCCCGCGACCCAGTTCTGGTAGCGCAGCGGCTCCTCGTCGGCCAAGGGCACGACCGCGACCCGACGCGCCGGGCCGCCATCGGCCGGGCGCACGGTCAACTCCACGATCCGCTCCGCTGCGCCGGCGAGCAGGGCGGCTGGGCCGAGGTCGGTCGGGACGTCGCGACCGGCCACCGCGAGGATGGCATCACCAGGTGATACGGCAATCCCGGCGGCGCGCAACGGTGAGCGAGCGCGGGGATCCGAGGACTCCCCGGGCAGGATTCGCCCGATCCGCCAGGTGCCGTCGGAGTCCCGCTGCAGGTCCGCGCCAAGCAGACCGATCTGCTTGTCCGTGTCGCCGGGGTCCTCCGGCGGGATGACGTAGGCGTGCGAGGTCCCGAGTTCTCCGTTCACCTCCCACAGCAAATCCACGAAGTCGTCGTAGCTGGCCAACCGGGATACCAGCGGTCGGTATCGCGCCACGACGCGGTCCCAATCCAGCCCGCCCATGTCCGGGCGCCAGAAATGATCGCGCATCAGCCGGGCCGCCTCGTCATACATCTGATGCCACTCGGCGGGTCGGTCGATCTGGTGCCGGATCCGATCCAGATCCACCGTCACCCGGTCGGGATCGTCGTCGTCCTTGACCTCGCGGTCGGCCGGCAGGACGAGCAGCTTGTCCTCGTCGCGGACCACCACACGGGTCCCGTCGCCACTGGGCTCGAAGGAGTCCACCGCCGGACAGAGGACGACCAGGTTCCGTTTGGCGAAGTCGAAGCGTTCCAGCGCGGGTCGGGGCGTCGGGTCATTGAGTCTGGCTCGCTCGGTGCCCAACACACCCGAGGGGGTCCGCCGCAGCCAGAGCACTGCCTTCCCGGCCGCTCGCAGCCGTTCATACTGTCCGGACGCGACCGGAAAGGCGGCGATTCGTTCCTCCAGACCGTCCGAATCGACCCGCGTGCTCGATGGGGCCGGCGCCTCGGTCGCGCCCTCGGGGGAATCCGCAGCGGCAAAGCCCCAGCCGGCCACGCTCGGACCGAACGGCAGCGGGTCATCGGCGGCCAACGGCATCAGGTAGGGCCTGGTGCCCGAGGGGAACGTCATCTCGAAGGCATGCACGTCATAGACCGGGTCGAAGGTGCGGGTCGAGAGAAACGCCAGATAGCGCCCGTCAGCGGTGAAGGCCGGGCAGAAGTCGCGAAACCGACCGCTGGTGGCGGATACGAGTTCGCCGGTCGGCAGCCCGTCTGACAGGCGGGCCAGGACGAGAGCGGCGGACCGCTCACCGCGCGGCTGGCTCCAGGCCAACCACTGACCGTCGGGGGAGAACGTCAGTCCCTCCGGCTCACCGTCGACTGCATGGGTTATCTCGTGGATGGCCCCGTCGGCGACCTCGACCATCCGGATCCGACCGTCGTGACTGATCACGGCGACCGTCGTGCCGGACGGGTGCGCGGCAAGGTGCAGGACCAGGCCCAGCGTCCCGCCCGCGAGAGTGCGCGGCGCCTCGATCGCGTCGAGGGCAGCTATTTCCAGCGCGTCCTCTCCTTCGGCGTCGGTGACCCAGATGGCCGCGCCGGTACGGCCGAGCAGCGCCGGCTCACGGATCCGACCGCCAGAGCCGGCCGAAAGGGCCCGCGCCGGTCCCTCTCGATGGGTGAGCCGGTAGGCGCAACCGCGAACCTCGATGACGCTGGCCGCGGCGTCGTACTCGGGAACGACGTCCCCCACCGCCTTGGCCGCCGGGATCGGATACGGCTCGTCCAGCGCGGAGGCCGTACCCAGATCGATGTCCAGCCTGCGCGGCAGTGCTGGACCGTCCTGACCGGAGCTCAGGAAATCGAGGACGTACACGTCGCCACTGGCGTGATAGACGATTCGTCGCCCGTCGGTGCTCGGGTTGCGGACGTACCCGGTCGTGTCGTCGTGATCGGTGTGCGGGCGCAGATCCGAGCCGTCGCGGGCTACGGAGTAGAGGTTGCCGACGCCTTCATGGTCGGAGACGAAGGCGATCCTCCCGTCGATCCACATCGGCCAGGCAAGGCCGGCAGTCAGTTCCGGCAACAGCCGAGACCACGCGCCACTGCCGTCGCTGTCCAGCCACAACTGGGGCGCCGTTCCTCCTCGGTAGCGCTTCCATTGGGCCGGTTCGCGGGCCCAGGCGCTGCACAGCACAAGTGCCCCGTCTGGCCCCCAGGCCAGCGTCGACGCGGGACCGTAGGGCAGTCGCTCGATTGTGTGGTCGAGGGAGATCGCCCGCAACCAGTGGTCGCGCAGGGTGTTCTCGCCGGCCGGCGAGGCAGCCAACACCCGGCCGTCCGGGGTCCAGCCGACGACCTTGGTGTGCGGGTTACCCCAGTGCGTCAACCGGCGGACCGGCCCACCGTCGACCTGAGCCGTCACGACTTCGGGATGACCGTGACGACGAGAGGTCCAGGCGACGTGGGCACCGTCGGGGGACAACCTCGGGTTCCCCGGCGGTGCGTCTTCCGCGGCCAAGCACCATGCCCGGCCACCCTGCAGAGAAGCCAGCCAGACGGCGTCGGCGGCAACGAAGGTGAGGACGTCGGCGTGCAGATGCGGGAACCGGAGGTACGGGCGATCAGTCACATGATTGACGCTAGTTGCCGGGTCCAATTCGTTCCCAAATGGCCGCGGCACAGGCGGGTGGGAGTGGTTAGGGTGACCGGAGTGAACGTGGGCAGGCAGATCGTCGGGGTGGCTGGAACCCTGCTGCCCCTGGCCGGGTGCACGACGACGGTGACCGGGTCTGCGCAGCCCGCGCCGCGAACCACCGACGCGCAAGCCGCCATCACGGCTGACCCGACCCCGGCCCCGGACGTCAGCGACGGCACGTTGGTCGAGGCCCAGCGGATCGCCGGGGCGACTGTCCTTCCCGAGTTCATCTATCCCGAACTCACGAGCAATTGTTTCCCGACCGTGCCGCTGATCTATCCGGAGCGAATGGAAGGGGCAATATTCGCCGAGGGCACCGCAACCATGACCTACACGACGTACGGCTTCGTCGCCGGATGGGTGACCTGCCGGACCACCCTCGAAGGCGATCGGAATGCCACCGTCTTCGTTGCCGAGATGTCCGATCGCGACTCGGCCACCGTTGCCGCCCAGGAACTCGCCGACACCTTCGTCGAGGTCAACGGAGCCGAGCCGACCGAGATCCGTGGCTTCGAAAACCTGCCCGCGGTCCAGACGGTGTCGGTCGAGGACGGCGAGGAAACGA
>JACCQS010000245.1 GCA_013814015.1 Geodermatophilaceae bacterium
ACGTGGTTGAGGAACTCCTCACGCAGGGTCCTGTGGAAACGCTCGATCTTGCCGGTCGTGGTGGGCGAGCGCGGCTTGGTGCGCCGCTGGGTGATGCCGTTCTCCCGGCAGATCCGCTCGAAGAGCACCTCGACCGGCTGCGGGCGATTGTGGCGTCCGGTGAACTGCCCGCCGTTGTCGGTCAATACCTCCGAGGGCACCCTATAGCGGCGCATCGCCTCGGTGAACGCCTCACACACCGCCCGCCCCGACGGCGCGGGGACCACGGTCGCGGCGACGACGAACCGAGAGTGGTCATCGATGCCGGTGACCAGCTTGCACTCCCGCCCATCAGCCAGCGGCACACCGCCGACGATGTCGAGTTGCCACGGGTGCATCGGCGTCTGCCGTTGCCAGCGCTTGTACTGACGCCTGTGCTGCTGGGCCTGCGCCTCGATCAACCCGTTACGGGTCAACACGCGTTGCACCGTCGCCCGTGACGGGACCCGATCAACACCACGCCGGCCCAGCTCATAGCCGATCCGCCGAGCGCCCACCGCGGATGCTGGCGCCGTAACTGGCAGATCAGCGCCTCAACCTCGGCGGGCAGCCGAGTGGGACTGGTCCGTGGCCGCCGGGAACGATCAGCCAGACCCGGCCTGCCCTGCTGCTCAAACCGACGCCGCCAGGAATGCAGTGACTGCCGTGACGTCCCGAACCGGACCGCGACCTCCCCGATCGGGGAACCGCCCAACACCTCGCAGACCGCCCGGTACCGGTACTCCGCCAGTGCCTGCTGATCCACGACCATCCATCCAGGGAGGCACCTCACGACCCCAGCAACAAGATCAGGATCAGCTCAAGGCGTCAAGCGTGTCCCGACAACGATCGGTCAAGGATCTCCTGAGTCCTCACATTGACACTTGGCTTGCTGTGTGCAGGGCGTCGAAGGTCAGCCGCTGCTCGGTGCTGGAGAACCCACGGGTAGACCGGTAGTGCACGACGCCCCACAGCAGGCCGCCGGCCACGACGACCAGCGCGATCCCCACCAGGACGGTCTCCACGCGTGGATACTGCCTCCTTTCCCGTCATCTTGATGAAAATGTCGGGTCAGAGGCCGAAACGGTCAGCTGAACCGACATTTCGTCAAGATCAGCATGAAACCCCGTCAAGGAGCGAAGTTGGATGCGAAACGTGATCGTCGGTCCCGACGGCGCCCGGATGAGATGGGTGGAGATGGGCGCCGGCGGCCGGGTCCACGTCTATCTGCACGGCCTTGGCTCTTCCTCGGTGACGTACTTCGCTCAGTCCGTTGCGCATCCTGCCTTGTCCGGCCCGCGGTCGCTCCTGCTCGATCTCTTGGGTTTCGGCCTCAGTGATCGCCCGCGGTCATTCGGCTACTCGTTGGAGGACCACGCGCGCTCGGTCGCTACCGTGCTTGACGCTTTGGAGGTGGATGCAGCCAACGTCGTGGGGCACAGCATGGGCGGTTCCGCAGCGATCATGCTGGCTGCGCAACGGCCAGACCTGGTAAATCGCCTCGTGTTGGCCGAGCCAAACCTCGACCCGTCCCCTCGACCCCGGATCGAGGGCTACACCGAAGACGAGTTCACCGCCGACGGATTTGGCAGCGCGCTCGCCTCGATTGACTCCGAATGGGCCGCGACCATGCGCCTGGCTGACCCGATAGCGGTGTACCGGAGCGAGCGCGGCCTGGGACGGGGCACCACACCGATGATGCGCCAGGTGCTCAAGGATCTGGGCATTCCGCGGACGGTGCTGGTTGGCGAACTCAGTGATGACCTGGATGGCGCCGACGAGTTGATCGCAGCGGGTGTCTCGATCGTCCCCATCGCCGGCGCTGGACACAATTCGATGGTCGACAATCCCGAGGACTTCGCTGTCGAGACCGCGCGTGCCTTCAGAGAGCCCGTACCGGACTTCTGACCCGGACGCGGCGATTGCCGTCGCAACCGCCGGTCGCGTCGCCCGCGGCAACCCGCGAGACTGGCCGGGAGAGAGTGGCACCCTGGTGTTGTGAGCATGCTCAGTAGTCCCGTCAAGGCAATCGTCCGTACCGGAGGTGCTGTCGCGTTCGGCGCGGCCGCCACCTGGGTAACCCGCGCGGCTTGGGGCCTACCGGTGGCGCTGGGGGCAACGCCGGCGGAGCTTCGGGCTGTGTCTGAGGGTTCGCCGCAGTTCGTGAACGGCAGTTCGCCAGCGGCAAGTTCGTCAATTCCGAACGCAGTCCGATCATTACGGCGATGGACGGCGCCTCGATCATGCGCGCGTGGCTGTCCCGCGACGACCGCGGTCGCCCGGCCGGTCCGGTGCCGTTGACGTCTGAGCCGGTCCCGGACGCGGTAGCTCAACTTGGCGCGACCTGGTACGGCCATGCCAGCGCGATCGCGGAGGTCGACGGCTAGCGGGTCCTGCTCGATCCGGTGTGGGGTGAGCGCGTCTCGCCCTCACCGACGATCAGCCCGCGCCGGATGCACCCACCGCCCGTGCAGATCGACGAACTTCCCCCGGTCGACGCGGTTCTCATCTCCCATGACCATTACGACCATCTGGACCTGCCGACCGTACGCAGCCTGCTGCGTACTCAGACGGCGCCGTTTGTCGTACCGCTGGGCATCGG
>JACCQS010000255.1 GCA_013814015.1 Geodermatophilaceae bacterium
CGGGAAACCAGTTCGCCTTCCCGGCCAAGAACGTGCGCGGCATGAGCCACGGTCCCAGGTGCGTACCGGCCAGCACTTCCAAGCAGGCGCCCACCGGTACCGGGTCCACCGGAATCCAGGCGCTGATGCCGCGGCCGTCGACGTTGTAATACGGCTGGTCCTGGTGCCAGGGGGTGCGCTGTGAGGTTCCGCCCTCCTTCACCAGGACGTGATCGTGATAGAACCGGACCTGATCGGTGGCCATGAGCGCCGCTGCGATCCCCGGAACCCTCGACTGCTGCGCGAGATCGCGATCTCGGGAACCTCGGTCCAGCGACAGAAGTCCTCGGTGAACCTGCCCGGGTCCCCGGATGCGCTGGCAACCTGAGCGAGGCTGCTCGGTTCGTCCAGGACGCGGCGGATCCCCTGGACGGCCTGCTCGATCTGCTCCGGATCGAGGACGCCCCGTACGCATACGACGCCGTCCCGGGCATAGGCACCGGCGAGGTCCGGATCGAGCGCAGGCATGCTCACGCAACGAGGGTAGCTACCCTCCGGTAACCCGTCGCCCTGGAGGATTGAGCCGTGAAGCAGATCACCGAGGCGATCCTCGCCGACTCGCTGTCCGATCTCGGCGAGCTGCCGGTACCGGAGTCCTACCGTGGCGTCGTCGTGCGTGCCGAAGACCAGGAAATGTTCGCGGGGATGCCGACCCGCGAGAAGGATCCGAGAACCTCTTTGCACATCCAGGACGTGCCGACACCGGAGCTCGGTCCGGGTGAGGCCCTGGTCGCCGTCATGGCCAGCGCGGTCAACTACAACACCGTGTGGACGTCGATCTTCGAGCCGGTCTCGACGTTCGGCTTCCTCAAGCGGTACGGCAAGCTTTCTCAGCTCACCAAACGACATGACCTCCCCTATCACGTGGTGGGCTCGGATCTGGCTGGAGTCGTCGTACGCGTCGGCGTCGGGGTGAACAACTGGAAGCCCGGCGACGAGGTGGTCGCGCACTGCCTGTCGGTCGAGCTCGAGGACCCGGCCGGACACGACGACACGATGCTCGATCCCCAGCAGCGGATCTGGGGTTTCGAGACCAACTTCGGCGGGCTGGCCGACCTGGCCCTGGTCAAGTCCAACCAGCTGATGCCGAAGGCCAAGCACCTGACCTGGGAAGAGGCCGCCTGCCCCGGGCTGGTCAATTCCACCGCCTACCGCCAGCTGGTCGGTCCGCATGGTGCCGCGATGAAGCAGGGAGATGTGGTGCTCATCTGGGGAGCCTCCGGCGGGCTTGGCTCGTACGCGACCCAGTTGGCACTCAACGGCGGCGGCATCCCGATATGCGTGGTGAGCAGCCCGGACAAGGCGGAGATCGTTCGCCGGATGGGCGCCGACCTGGTCATCGACCGCACCGCCGAGGGGTACCAATTCTGGAAGGACGAACACACCCAGGACCCCGCGGAGTGGCAGCGCTTCGGCGCCAAGATCCGCGAGCTGACCGGGGGTGAGGACCCGGACATCGTTTTCGAACACCCTGGCCGGGAGACCTTCGGCGCCTCGGTGTACGTGGCCCGTCGCGGAGGGACGATCGTCAGCTGCGCATCGACCAGCGGCTACCTGCACTCCTACGACAATCGCTATCTATGGATGAACCTCAAGCGGATCATCGGCTCGCACTTCGCGAACTACCGCGAGGCATGGGCGGCCAATCGACTTCTCGCCAGAGGCGCCATCCAGCCCACGTTGTCGAACGTGTACGCGCTCGAAGACGTCGGTCAGGCGGCTTACGACGTACACCGCAACCTGCACCAGGGCAAAGTCGGGGTCCGTTGTCTTGCACCGGAGGACGGGTTGGGCGTCCGTGATCACGAGCTGCGCGAACGCCTCGGAAACAAGCTGCATCGGTTCCGCAACACCTGACGCGTGTCGCCGGTACGCATGACAGCATGAGACCCATGGATCGCGAAAACCAACCAGACATCTTCTCCCACGACGGCGCCTCGCACAGCTTCGACGTCGTGATCCGCGGCTACGACCGCGCCCAGGTCCACGACGTGGTCGACCGCTTGGACGGCGAACTTCGGGTCGCGCTCGCCGACAAGGACGCCTCCGGTCAGCGCGCCGAGGAGCTGGCCGGTCATCTGTCGGCCGCGCAAGCCGAGGTCGACAGCCTCCGACGCACGGCCGAATCCGCGTCGGCCCCGAACTTCGAGTCCATGGGAGCCCGGATCTCGCACATGCTGAGTTTGGCCGAAGAGGAGGCCAACGACATCCGGCGCATTGCCGCCGACGAGCACACCCGCTCCCAGGCGGAGCTGACGTCAACCGCCCAAGAGGCCGCCCGGCTCCGCAGCGAGGCCCAGGACGAGGCCCGCCGCATGGCCGAGGAGGCCCAGGCCGAGGCTCGTCGGTCGACCGAGGAGGCCACGGCCGCCGCCGCGAAGACCGTCGCGCAGGCTCAGGCCGAGTCCGATGCGCTCAACGAGCGAGCCCGCGCATCGGCCGAGAAGGCCGAACAGGAGAGCAAGGCCCGGGTGGCCAAGATCGAGGAGGACTTCCAGCTCGCTCAGAAGGCCCGGCGGGCCGAGGCGTCACGGGTCGAGCAGGAGCGCGATCAGTCCTCCCGACGCGACGCACAGAACCGGATCGAACAGGCCCAGCGCGAGTCCGACGACATGGTCGCGGCGGCCGAGCAGCGGGTCACCGACCTCGACGGACAGCGTGCCGAACTGCACGCCCGGCTCAGCCAGGTCCGCGAGCTGTTGGGCGGACTTCCGGAGATCGGCACGGCTACGGTCATCGACCCGAGTGCCGCAAAGCCTCGGTCGGCACCGTCCGGCGCGAACTCGGACTCGAGCCCGGTCTCGCAGTCGAACGGGCAGCCACCGCCGGACGAGGCTTCGAAAAGCGGCACGGGTAAGGATCCGGTCGAGAAGCCCCGTGACGATCAGACCAACCCGGCCGGCGAGGTCCCGCGCGAGGTCCAAGGGACGCCGCGTCCTCCGCGCACGGCCAAGGCCCCGGCACCACCGAGTTGGCCGGTGAATTCACCGACTCAGGCCATCCCGATCCCTCGTCAGGGCTGACGCGAGTAGTACGCCGGTAAGGGGTACGCGGCTGGGTTCAGCCGCGCGACGATCTCGTCGAGCACTCGCTCGGTGTGACCTACGAACAGATGCTTGGCACCGGTCACCGCGACCACCTCGGCCTGCGGGATCGCGGCGAAGCCCGAGCGCGCCGCCTCGGGCCTGAGATAGTCGTCGAACTCGGGAACCAGGACCACTACCGGCTTGCCGGATTTCGCCCAGGGCAGGAGATCCTCCTGGCCGGCGAATCGCAACGGCGGGGAGATCAGGATCGCTCCGCAGATCGCCGGGTCGCAGCCGTACTTCAGCGTCAGGTCCGTACCGAATGACCAGCCGACCAGCCATGGAGCCGGCAGGTCGGCGAACTCGACGTACTCGATGGCCGCAGCTATGTCGAAGCGTTCCTCGACCGCGCCGGAGAAGGCTCCCGTCGAGCGGCCATGTTCGCTCTCGGTACCCCTGGTGTTGAACCGGAGAACCGCCAGATCGGCCAGCGCCGGCAGGCGGTTGGCGGCCTTGCGGAACAGATGGCTGTCCATCATCCCGCCGTGGGTCGGCAGCGGGTGCACACAGATCATCGTTGCGACCGGGGCCTGCTGTTCCGGTAGCGCGAGTTCGGCGACCAGGTCATGACCGTCTGCGGTTCGCAGCGTGATCGCCTCGCGGCGAGACGGCAGCACCGTGGTCCCGCGGATCTGGATCGACCGATCGACGTCAGCCGACGCACTTTCCGGCTCTTCCCGGCCCGGCGTCTCGGTCACCAGTGGCTCCGTCCCGGATTGCGCCGTCGCCGCGAACGCCAACACGTCCGATGCCAGTGCCGGCGGTCCCCGGCCTCAGGGTCCCCGGCCGACCAGACCACCAGATGCGGAGTTGCGGGCCGGATCTCGTGATCGCATCCAGGACAACGGTAGGTCTTTGTGTTCGCCGCGCCGCTGATCGGACGCACCACCCAGTCGCCGTCTGGACCTGACTCGTTCTGATCGGTCATGAACGGCGCGGCCGATTCTTCCTGGGCTGGCGCAGGCTCCTGCCGGGGCCTGGAACGGCGTGGCATCAGTGCGTGTAGTCGCGGAAGCCCTTGCCGGTCTTGCGGCCCAGGTAGCCCGCCGTGACCAGATGCTCCAGCAGCGTGGCGGGTGCGAATCCCGGTTCGCGAAACTCGAGGTAGAGCGTCCGCTGGATGGCCAACGACACGTCCAGGCCGACCACGTCGAGCAGTTCGAAGGGCCCCATCGGATAGCCACAGCCGACTTTCATGGCCGAGTCGATGTCCTCGGAGGTGGCGTAGTGGGCCTGGAGCATCTTCACCGCGTCATTGAGGTACGGGAAGAGCAGCGCATTGACGATGAACCCGGCCCGGTCGGCGCAGATGACCGGGTGCTTGCCGAGCGTGGTGCAGACCTGCCGCACAGTGGGAACGACGTCGGCAGCGGTGGAGATCGTCGGTACGACCTCGACCAGTTTCATGACCACTGCCGGATTGAAGAAGTGCAATCCGACGACCTCGGACGGGCGCTCACTTGCCTTGGCGCACTCCACGACCGGCAAGCTGGATGTCGTCGTGGCAATAATGGCACCGGGTTTGGCAATCTCGCCGAGGTTGGCAAAGAGCACCTGTTTGACGCTCAGGTCTTCGACCACCGCCTCGACGATGAGGTCTGCCGAGGCGAGATCGTCGAGGTTGGTCCCACCGGTCACCCGAGCCAGCGCCGCATCGCGGTCGGCTTGCTCGAGCCGGCCGCGGCCCACGGCCTTGTCCATCGACTTGGTCAGCGCGCTCAGCACGCGATCGACCTTGTCCTTGCTCCGCGCGACGAAGGTGACGTCGTAGCCGCCCTTGGCGAAGACCTCGAGAATGCCGGTGGCCATCGTTCCCGAGCCGACGACGCCGACCTTGGTCACCGTGCGGATGTCCGCGTCCTCCCCAGATGTCCGCGGGGTCTGCGCGTCGTCTACGACCTGCGGGCTGTCGCGTTCGGCGTAGGTGTAGAAGCCCCGACCGGACTTTCGGCCGAGCAGACCCGCGGTCATCATCTGCTTGATCAGCGGGACCGGCGCATGCAGCCGGTCGCGCGACTGCTTGTACATCGTGTCGAGGATCTCGTACGCGGTGTCGATGCCGATCAGATCCATCAGCGCCAAGGGACCCATCGGCAGGCCGCAACCCAGTCGCATGGCGGCGTCGATGTCTTCCCTCGTCGCGTACTGCGTCTCGAACATCGACACCGCATGGTTCAGGTAGCCGAACAGCAGAGCGTTGGCGATGAACCCAGCCTTGTCGCCGATCGTCACATCGGTCTTGCCCAGCCGGGCGGCCAGTGCCTCGACATCTTCGATCACCGCTGGGTCGGTGACGACCGTCCGGATCACCTCGACCAGCTTCATGACCGGGGCCGGATTGAAGAAGTGCAGCCCGATGACCTTGCTGGGTCGGCCGGTGGCCACCGAGATCTCGGTGACCGACAAGGATGAGGTGTTCGTGGCCAGGATGGTGTCCGGCGGACAGATCGCGTCCAGCTTCGAGAAGACCTCGGCCTTGAGATCGAGATGCTCCGGAACGGCCTCGACGACCAATTCGGCCTCGGCCAAGGCCTGCAGTTCGGTGCTGAAGGTGATTCGACCGAGCAGGGCGTCGCGACCGGCCTCGTCGAGCTTGCCCCGATCGACTGCCCGTGAGGTCGAGCCCTCGACATGCGCGCGACCGCGACTCAGGCTTGCCTCGTCGACCTCGACGCCGATCACGTCCAGCCCGGAGCGGGCGAAGACCTCGACGATCCCGGCCCCCATCGTGCCGAGCCCGACGACACCGACCTTGGTCAGTTCGCGTGCCACCTGAGGCTCCTCGCTTCGTCGACGACGCACTCCCCACCACCGAGGAGTGTTGGACCGTCCGTTTCCGGCTGGTACCGGGAGTCACGGACTCCCTGCGCCAAACCTATTGTCCCAGGGTCCCCTTGAGTCCGCGCGGTGCCCGCCGCCCGTAGCGCACGCGTACGGCGGCGAGGAGTGCCTTGGTCAATATCGGGTTGCGCCCGAAGGACTGCAGGATCAGGGGGGCGGGTGCCTGCTGGGCCACGATCGCATGCGGCCAGGCAAACTCGCGCAACCCGTCAGCCCCGTGGATCCGGCCGAACCCGGAATTGCCGACGCCGCCGAAGGGCAGTGCCGGGATGACCGCGAAGGTGATCACCGAATTGATGCTGGTCATCCCGGCGCGCAGTCGCTCGGCGATCTCCATGCCGCGCGAACGTGAGAACACCGCACTGGACAAGCCGAACGCCGTGCCATTTGCGCGCTCGACTGCCTCATCGATGTTGCGCACCCGGCCGACCGTGATCGTCGGGCCGAAGGTCTCCTCGGTCACCGCCGGGCGATCCTCGGGCGTGTCGACCAGGATCGTCGGATCGATGTAGGGCGGATGCACGGCGTTGCGGCCCCCGACGATCGCCGTTGCCCCATGGTCGAGCGCGTCGTCGATGTGGTCTGAGATGACGGCGAGCTGCGCCGGCATCGTGATCGGGCCGTAGTCAGCTGCGGAGTCGCTGCCCGGCCGAGGCTTTCCGGCCTCGGCGGTCAACCGGCTGAGGAATTCGTCGTAGATCGCGTCGACGGCATAGACCCGCTCCACCCCGACGCAGGTCTGGCCGGCGTTGGACACCGCGCCCCATAGCGCGGCTTGAGCTGCCGCGGCGAGATCGGCGTCTTCGGCGACGATCAGCGCATCCTTGCTCCCACACTCCAGCAGCACCGGAGTGAGGGTCTGCGCGCAGACACCCATCACCGATCTGGCAGTGGCCGTCGATCCGGTGAATGCCAGTTTGCCCACCCCCGCGGCGCACAATGCCGCGCCCGTCTGCCCGTACCCCGTCACCAGTTGCAGGACAGGCTGTTCGGGTACGACCTGCTCGAACGATCGGACGAGCCAGTTTCCCACGGCCGGCGTGTATTCACTGGGCTTGAACACCACGGCGTTTCCGGCCGCCAGTGCGTACGCGATCGAGCCCATCGGGGTGAAGGCCGGGTAGTTCCACGGTCCGATCACCCCGACGACGCCATAGGGGCGGTAACCCACCGACGGCTTCTGGTTCGGGAACAGCCAAGAACGACCGACCGTACGCCGACCCAGGACGCCGCGTGCGTGCGTCGCCGCCCAGTGCAGGTGCTCGACGACCC
>JACCQS010000277.1 GCA_013814015.1 Geodermatophilaceae bacterium
GCGCTCGATCTATTCCCCGACAGTGCCGTCGACTGCCTCACGGAGGAGGTCAGCGTGGCCGTTGTGCCGGGCTGTCTCCTCGATCAGGTGGGTCAGGATCCAACGCAGGCTCCACTGGAGTCCTTCACGACTAACGCCAACCGAGAGGTCGTCCAGCTCGGCCGCAGTCGTCGCTTGGCGGCTGCGGTCGCACGCGGCACGGTAGAGGGCGCGCAGCTCGTCCGGATCGTCGTACTGGGCGGTGTGGAACTCCCAATCTCGGTCGTCCTCCCACGGGGCGCTTGCCCAGGGCTCAAGCTCGGGGCGACCCAGGAAGCGGACCTGGATCCAGTCGTCCTCGACCAGAGCGAGGTGCTTGAGCAGCCCGGCCAGGGTGAGCGCCGTTGTCGGCATGCGCTGGCGCAGGTGGTGGGCGGTGAGGCCGTCGGTCTTGCCCAGCAGTGTCGCCCGTTGGTAGTCAAGGAATTGATCCAGGGTGGCCCGCTCGTTGGCGGCGGGATCGGGGTCATGGCGTTCCATCAGGACAGTCTCTCGGATGAAGTAAATCGACCAGCGGTGACCTGTAGCGCGTGTCCGAGTGACAGCAGAGCGGCCCGAGGAGGATCCCCTGCGGCACACGCTGGCGCGGCGGCGACATGCGTTGTGGTGTCACCGCAAGCGGTTCCTTGGGTTCCTCTCGGGCATCGACCGAGTTGCGCTGTCTCAGCAGTCTTGCGACCTTGATAAGCGGTTGAACAGTCTCGGCGCTGCCCATCCGCGGCGCGGAGAACTTGCGACGTCAGTTCTCGTCCATTGCGCGCCAGTCGGGGCCGTCCGAGCTGGGGGCTCAGGCGCCCGACGCGTCAGCTCATTTTCTGACCAGCTGGCGGTGCTGCGCAGGCTAGGTCGGCGCTCGGCGCAGATCCGTCCGGGCTCCAGCACCCGGCCGCGCGGACAGCCAGCGGCGGATACTGGCCTCAGTCCAGCCAGGTGTTCGCCCAACTCGGACGTCGGGCGGCGGCAGTCGTCCCTGGGAGGCGTACTTGCGCAGCGTCGCCTCGCTGACCCCGGCGAGCGCGGCGACGTCGGCGTAGCTCAGGAACGCCGCGCCATCGGGCGCTGCACCGCACGTCTGGCGTTTGCCCACCGTTTGATCGTGCCTCATCGGAGGCGCGTGCGTGCACGGGTGATTCATTCGGCATCACCACCCTACCGCGACAAGTGGTAAGGTGGCATCTGATCAGAGTCAGCTGGACCACTCTCCCGCGTTCGATCCTGACCCACGATAAGTGTCGATGTCGTCCCGGCCCAGCCGACCATGGCCTACCGCAACATTCACCAGACCCCGCCCCGGATCGTGCCCGCATCGGCGCTGCCGCAGCGCGTCGAGGGCCGCGGAGAAGGCCGCGGTCGACCCGACCCGGTCAGCCACCTCTGCCGGCAGCGCCGTGCCGGCGTGCGAGACCACCCCGACCCCCGTCCGCAGTCACGATTGGATACGTCCTGGGCGTTGTAGTTTGCACTCGCGAGGTGCCGCTCCTGCTCGGTGCTCTGGACTTTCAGTAAGCTCAGAATCCCAAGCGGGGACAGGCACTTCCGCTCTATCACGGCCCGTGTCGGCCATCAAGATCAGCGATCTACTGCAACACCCGGGTTAGTCGCCGGGGGGCGGGATACGGGGACCCAGCGGGGGTGCGTTCGGGAACCCGAGCACCGGGCAGTTGATCTCGGTGTTGGACGAACCCAACGGAAGTCCGCCGGGTGCGGTGATGTACCCCTGGGCGGCCAGCATCCGCACGGTGTTGGCGTCGGTCTTGAGGTCGTTGAGTCCCAGCGCCACGGCCTCGTCGGTGTAGACCCCGACGTTGAGGTCCCACGCCGGGCTGTACTCGCGGCGATCGCGGGCCAGGAGGTTCGTCGGAGCGACGTCGAGGATGTTGCTGACGTCGGCGCCGCGCCGCAACGCATCGAGCAGCGCGGGATCGGAGACGGAGGCGTCGCGGGTGGCGATGTCGAAGCTCAGGGCGTGGGTCAGCCCCTGCGAACGTCCCGGGCCGTCGGTCGCTCCGCGCGGTCCGGGCCGCAGTTCCAGCCCGGTCTGGGCGTTGACGAAGGTGAAGATCGATGCGCGCGCCGAGTCCGGGTCCCCGCCACCGTTCTGGAACGGGAGGTCGTGCAGCGCAGGGACGAACGTGATCCGCTCGAGAGTCGAGGTGAACGCGTCGGAGGACTCGAAGCTCAGGTAGAACACCGGCTCCCCGTTGGCGAACGCCCGGACGTACAGCGCGTCCGCAGTCATCCTGATGGTGTCGATCCCCAACAGCCGGTCGTGGGTGTCGGTGTGCGTCGTGACGTCGAAGGGTCCGTCGCCGGTGGCCACGATCGGCGCGTTGTAGATGACGCTCTCGTTGCCGATGACCCGGACATACGGGCTGTAGTTGGCGCCTCCTTCCGCTCCGACGGTGAAGGCCTGCGGCGGGAACGGCGTCGGGTCAGGACCGGGGATGACCGTGCGGGTGGGACTGAAATCGGGGGTTCCCTGGAACTCGACCGGGGCCCGACCGAGGACGGGACTGCTCGTCGTCACCTCCTGCACACAGGCCGGGCAGTCACGGGGGGCGTTGACCAGCTTCGGCGCGAAGTTCAGGCCGAGTTGGCGGGCGATGCGCTGGTCGGACACGTCGGTGATCACGTACCACACGGTCAGCCCCTGCACCGTGCCGCGATGCAGCGGCAGCGTCGCGTAGTCCCGGGTCAGGTCGACCCGCAGCGCACTCGCCAGAATCTCCTTGTTGCGCTCCAGGGTCAGGCCGATGGGCGCGTTCTGACTGAACCCCTGCGGCGGGTCAGCCGCGCTGGCCGGAGCCCCGAAACCTGTTGCGGTACTCCACACCACCGCCATGACGGTCGCCCATCCGACTAAGGACCTGTAATTCATCGCTACCTCTCATGGTGCACGGATGAAGCACCCGAGCGGGCGCCCGGAAAGACGATGGAGCAACGAAAAGAATCTATGGATGGCGTTCAGCCGGGTGAGGTAAAGGAGCGCATCTTCCCGGGGATAATCGGCTCTCCTGGCTTAGGTGTGGGTGGGTCCAGTAGCGCTTGCTCATGGAACCTCCGGCAGCGCGGTGATCGGTGATCCAGCCAGGCTCGCACGGCTTCGGGGACCGCGGCGGGCGGTAGGTGCTGAACGATTGCTTAACGCCCGCCGCCGGATGATGACCGGGTGGCGCCCGCGTGGGGCACCGGTAATGCTGGCCCGGTGGAGCGTGTGTTGGTGGTCGACGACGACCCGACGGTGGCAGAAGTGGTGTCCAGCTACCTCCAGCGGGCGGGCTACGCCGTGGAAGTTGTCGAAGACGGGAGCGCCGCGGTCGACGTGGCCGTTCGGTGGCGGCCGGACCTCGTGGTCCTGGATCTGCTGCTGCCGGGCGTCGACGGGCTCGAGGTGTGCCGGCAGCTGAAACAAGCCGGGCCGGTGCAGGTGGTGATGCTGACCGCACTCGGCGAGGAGGACGACCGGGTGCTGGGGTTGGAGACCGGCGCCGATGACTACATGTCCAAGCCGTTCTCACCGCGCGAGTTGGTGCTGCGCGTTCGCTCCGTGCTCCGTCGGACCGGGTCGGGGAGCGACGCCGCGACGGCCTGGGGCCTGGCCCGCCCTGAGGAGGTGCTCAGAGCGGGTGACCTGGAGCTCGACCTGGTCAGTCGGGTGATACGGCGGCGAGGTCAGATGGTGGCCCTACGCGGTCGCGAGTTCGACCTGTTGGCGCATCTGGTGGCCAACCCGGCGCGGACGTTCAGCCGGCTGGAGCTGCTGGAGTCGGTGTGGGGCTGGTCGGTCGGTGACCAGTCCACCGTGACGGTCCACGTCCACCGCATCCGCGAGAAGATCGAGGACGATCCGACCACGCCGCGGCTGCTCGTCACGGTATGGGGCCGCGGCTACCGACTCGATCTCCCGCCGGAGGTCGCCACGGTGCCGCACAGTGGACCGGGAAGCCCGCAATGAGAACCGGCGACTACGTCGTAGTGGCGTTGCTCGCCGCCGCCATCGCCGGAGCCCTTGCCGCGATCGGGCTCCTCCTCCTGCGGCTGGTGCGCGGCCGGTCCTTGTCCACCCTGGTCAATGCCGGTGTTGCGGTAGCGCTGGGACCCATCGTGGCCGGCATGGTCGGCACCACCGCGGCCATGTTCGTCATCGATCAGAACCTGATGGTCGCCCTCCTGGTGGCGGTCATCTGCGGAGCGGTTGGTGGGGCGCTCGCCCTGTCACTGGGCCGCCGTCTCGTCGGCGCGGCCAGGGCACTGCGCGACAGCTCCGCCGGCATCGGCGAGCCGGGCTATACGTCGATCACCTGGCTGCCGACCGTGGAGTTGCGGGAGCTGGCGAGCGCTCTGGATGACACCCACCGACGCCTTGTTCAGGCCCGCACGCGCGAAGATGCCCTGGAGGCGAGCCGGCGTGAGTTGGTGGCCTGGGTCAGTCACGATCTGCGGACTCCGCTGTCGGCGCTTCGGGTCATGGCCGAGGCGCTCGAGGACGGCGTTGCCGCCGACCCGCCGCGCTACATCCGGCAGATGCGTCAACAGGTCGAACGGCTCGACATCATGGTCGACGACCTTTTTCTGTTGTCCCGGCTGCACGCCGGGGCGCTCCGGCTGCGTCGGCAGTGGGTCGTGGTCAGCGACCTCGTCGACGACGTCGTGGCGACCCTGGACCCGCTGGCCCGCGCCGGAGGTGTGCGCCTGTCCGGCGCTGGTCACGGCGGCACGTCCGCGCTCGTCGACGCAGCGCAGCTCGCGCGGGCACTGGCCAACCTGGTACACAACGGGGTCGCGGCCACCCCCGCCGGCGGTGTGGTGCGGGTGGACGTCAAGAGCAACCAGGGCCAGGTGCAGGTGTCGGTCGCCGACGAATGCGGGGGCCTGCCCGCGGGGGACTTCACCCGCCTGTTCGACGTCGGCTGGCGCGGCAAGTCCTCGCGCACCCGGGAGGGCGCAGGGCTGGGCCTGGCGGTGGCCCAGGGGATCGTGCAGGCGCACGGCGGGGACGTCGAAGCCTCCAACCTGGACGGTGGCTGCTGCTTCGCCATCAGGCTCCCTGCGGGGCCCAGCCCGACATCGACGTCAACCGGGACCCCAAGCGACACGCCCCGGACCGGCGGCCCCGCCGTCCCCCCACAGCGGCCGGCATAGGGCCCGCGACCGGGCAGAGTAGAGACGCGGCTGCGCCGTGGCGGCCGTCGTGCGTCCCCTGGTTCGTCAGGGGATCTGCGGCGGCTCAGGTGCCTGCGGCCGGGTCAGAGGCTCGTTCTCCCAGCCGAGCGCCGGGCAGTTGAGCACACCGCGATCCGACCGCAGCAGAGACGGCGATCATTCGGCCTCAGCAACCGAATCGTCCTTGCTCAGAGGGCATTTGATCTTCCCGACGCGCCGCGCCGAACTGGCTTACCGCGGACCGGGTCGGAGGACCCTCGGCTGCCGCCGGCCGGTCAGGAAAGACTCTGTTAACACCCGCCAGGCTCGCGGCCGGTTGCTCGCGCCCGGTTGCGCTCGGCGCACCCAATGGGCTGTTAGGAAGCAAGGTGAGCCGCCATGAAGAAGACGCTGCTAGCAGTCGCCATGGCGGGGTTGGTTCTGCTCCCGATGCCGGTGGCTTCGGCCGCCGAACCGGTCCAGCTGGTGAGCATCAACCAGGCCGGCACGGCGACCGGCAGCGCGCTGTCCTACGACGGGAGCTCCGCCGCCAGCTACGGCGGCTTCGGGAGCCTGAACACCAGCCGCCCGGTGACCAGCCGCGACGGACGCTTCGTCGTGTTCAGCAGCCTGGCCACCGATCTGGTCTCGACCCCCACGAGTGGCCAAGCCAACGTCTTCCGACGCGACACGGTCACCGGGACGACCACCCAGGTCAGCGTCAGCCGCTCCGGCCGAGCGGGCAACGCTGCATCGTCCGGGGGCTACCTCAGCGCCGACGGGCGGTACGTGATCTTCCAGAGTTCCGCGACCGACCTGGTCGCCGGCTCGGCGCAGCCTGCCGCCACCGGCGTCTTCATCCGCGACGTTCAGACGGGCGTGACCTCGGCTGTCAGCGTCAGCCCGGTCGGAGTGTTCGCCAACGCCCCCGCCTATGTGAACGCCATCAGCGGCAACGGCCGCTACGTCGTGTTCGGCACCTCGGCCACCAACCTGCAGCCGGGTTGCACGAGAGGGAAGCCGGGCCTGTACGTGCGTGACACGGTGGCGCGCACCACCACGGTGGTGAACGTCGACGATACGGGGACGAACTGCGGGAACGACGGCGCCTACGGGGCGACGCAGATCAGCGACGACGGCCGCTACGTCTCCTTTGTCAGCGACTCCACGGACCTGGTCGGCGGGGACCGGAACGCCCAACAGACGTCTTCGTCCGTGATCGCCGGCAGGCAAGGACTATCCTGGTCTCGGTCAACACCGCCGGGGAGAGCTCGGACGGGGGCGGCTCCCAGCCGTCGATGAGCGGAAACGGCCGGCTGATCGTGTTCCTGGGCTGCGGCTCCGACCTGGTCGGCAACGACCACAACGATGCCTGCGACATCTTCGTCCGCGACATCGTCGATGGCCAGACCCAGCTGGCCAGCGTCGACCGGGCGGGCACGCAGAGCGGCAACAACCCCTTCGATCCGATCAGCCAGCAGTTCCTCGGCGGCTCCTTCCAACCGGCGATCAGCCTGAACGGTCGCTACGTCGCCTTCACCAGCGGCTCGACGAACCTGGTCGCGGGGGACACGAACAAGGAGACCGACCTGTTCGTCCGGGACCGGCAGACCGGCACCACGACGCTGGTCCGGGGCTCCGACTACGACCCGGGCTACCTGCCGTTGTTCAGCGGCAGCGGTCGTTTCCTGCTCTTCACCGGCTTGTTCACCAGGGATCTGCATGTCCGGGACCAGCAGAGCGGCGACCTGAGGCTGGTCAATGCGGCAAAGCCGGGCAGCACCGGCGCCAGCTCCCCTCCCAACGGAGCCCGAATCAGCCGTGACGGCAGCACGGTCGTCTTCACCAGCCTGGCCACCAACCTGGTCGCCACACCGGACACCAATCCGCCGCCCTACGCCGGCGCCCCGTCCGCGGCCGACGTCTTCCTCGCCAGCACCGGGTAGCCGTCCGACCCGGGTACGACAGCGACCGCCGCAGCTGGACAGCTGGCGGTGGCGAGCGAGCAGTCGTTCCACTGGGCTCGCCGGCTCAACCCGGTGCTGCGGGGCTGGTGCAACTACTTCCGCCACGGCGTGTCCGCGCGCACCCTCGGCTATGTCGATCACTTCGCCTTCTGGGATCGTCGGCTGGCTGCGCAAACGACACGTCCGGCTGAACATGCACACCCTGGTTCGGCGCCTTCTTCCCGGTTGGAAGATCCGCGCCGAGAACGTCGAGATGTTCCGGCCCAAAGAGGTCGCCATCGTGCGCTACCGCTACCGGGGCGCACGCATCCCGACACCATGGACGAGCCCAACACCAACAGCGGCATGACCACGTGGAGAACCGGATGCTCGGGAACGGGCACGTCCGGTTCGGGAGGCGGGCCGCAGAAACGGACCAGTCGAAAGACCGGCACCGCGCTGCGGCCCGACCTCACACCCACTGGTCGGGCAGCGAGGATGACCCCCACCTCCACGGATACCTGCCAGCACCTCCAGGCCGGCCACAGCGCAGCGTCACCCGCAACGGCTGGTGCCCCGCAGCCAGTCACACCAACCGCCCCCAGCAGACGGGCAACCATGTCGCCGGATGGGGATCGTCAGCCGGGACGCCGTCAGAAGGTTCGACCGCGCCAGAAATTGACGACCGAACCGCGCCACCCACCGCTGGCAGTCACAGCGCTGGTCACGGTCGAAATGTGCCCGGCGACGTTCGTCCATCGAGACGCGGCGAGGCGGGCGGGTTAGAGATCGAGGTTCCACCCGTCGTGGGCGACGTGCCAACCTGTCAGGTCGGTGGCCAGCGCCGCCGGAGACAGGTGGGTGAGGACCAGCCGCCGGCAGGTGAACCTCTCGCGGTAGCCGGCGAGGGTGGAAAGATCGAGGTGCCAGCGGACTTGCCGGGGGCTGTAGCCCTCACACAAGAACAGTGCCACCCCGTCCGCGACGTCCAGGAGTGCCTCGGTCCACTCAGTGTCCCCGGAGTAGGCGACCGAAGCCTGCGGCCCGTCGACGCGTAGCGCGTACGCCGGGGCACCGGAGGCGTGGCGCACCTCGTAGGGAGTAACCCGAAGCGGGCCCACCTCGAGCGGGCGCCGATCGGCGTGCTCGATGACCCGAACGGCGAAACGGCGTTGCACGCCGCTGGAGCCCGGAAACAGCGTCTCCATCGCCTGCTCGAGCCGTGCGAGCGTACCGGGCGGACCGACGACGGTGAGGTCGTGGAGTCGCCGGCGAAACTGTCCGTCGAGTACCAGGAAAGGCAGACCACCGAAGTGGTCGCCGTGGAGGTGACTGATCAGCACCGTGTCGATGGCGTTCGGATCGATCTGCTGCTGACGCAATGCGGTCAGGCTGGTCGCTCCGCAGTCCATCAGCACGGTGGGCGCCGCGGCCGGGTCGACAGACAGGGCGATGCAGGTCTGGAAGCGCCCGCCAGAGCCGAACGCGTCACCGCTGCCCACCACCGTCACCCGCACCACGCGATCATCTCCCTGCGGGGCAACGGTCCGGAAGGCCGGATTGCTATCCCAGCCGGGGATC
>JACCQS010000296.1 GCA_013814015.1 Geodermatophilaceae bacterium
GATCCGATTTCTGACCCGTGATCAGATCGGCCAGGGTTCGGCCGGCGAGGTTGGCGGTGGCCACCCCATCACCGACGTAGCCACCGGCGTGAGCCAGTCCGCTCGCCCGGTCATAGGACAGCGAGGGATACCAGTCCCGGGGGATTCCCAGGTTGCCGCCCCAGGCATGAGTGAAGCAAACGCCGTCGACGGCCGGAAGCAGGTCGCGCAGGACGCCGCGCAGCATGGCATGGACCCGAGGGTCGAGGTCGAAGCTGGGACGCACCCTCGATCCCGGATGGTACGGAGCGCCGCGGCCACCGAAAGCGATCCGTCCGTCAGCGGTGCGCTGGCCGTAGATGCGCAGGTGCCGCTTGTCGCTGAACGTCTCCCGCTGCCCCAATCCGATTGCCGCCCACTGACTGTCCGACAGCGGCTCCGTCGCGACCATCAGTGAGTACATCGGCACGATGGCCCGCCGCAAGCCCGGCAACGCAGCGGTGAAGCCCTCGGTGGCGCGTACGACAATCCCGGCCGTGACATCACCATGGGCCGTACGGGCCATGCCGGGAACGATCTCGTCCACGCCGGTGCTCTCATGGATGAGCACGCCGAGACCCCGCACCACCGAGGCGAGGCCCCGTACGAGGCGAGCCGGGTGCAGCGCCGCGCAGTGCGGAGTGAACGTGCCGCCATGCACACCGCTCGCGTTCAGCCGCTCCGAGGCTTCGGTCGCATCCAGTAACCGCATGTGATCCTCGCCGAAGCCCCAGTCCCGCCAGCCGGCGACCTCCGCCTGCGCGCGGGCCCACTGCGCCCTGTTCCGGGCAACCGACACGTACCCGCCGCGGGCGAAGTCGCAGGCGATCCCCTCGTCCTGGATGACCTTCTCGATCTCGCCGACCGTGTCGTTCATCGCCAGCTGCATCCGCCGGGCACCGTCGCGCGAGCTGCCCGCGGCGACCTTGCGCGGGGTCGCCGGAAAGATCGCCGAGCACCAGCCGCCGTTGCGCCCGGACGCCCCGAATCCGACGACCTCACGTTCCAGGACCGCGATCCGCAGGGACGGGTCAGCCCTCACGAGGTAGTAGGCGGTCCACAGACCCGTGTAGCCGCCGCCGACGATGGCCACGTCCACATCTCGAGGTCCGGTGAGCGGGTCGCTCGGCGTCCAGTCGAGTTCGGAGTGGCCGTGCCACAGGCTCAGGCCGCGGTAGGCGAAGCTAGCGCTGATGGAACGCCTCGTCGTCGCCGTAGGGGAACCACCAGAAGTCCTGATCGGTGGCGTACGGGTCGACCATGACCAACTTGGTGTGCCGGAAGGTATCCAATCCCTCGGCCCCGAGCTGACGGCCGGTTCCGGACAGCTTGCGACCGCCGAACGGGCCCGCGTCGTTGTCGAGCAGCGGCGCGTTCACCCACACCAGCCCGGCCTCGAGTTCGTTGGTCGCCCGGTGGACCTCGATCAGGTCGGTCGTGTAGATGTTGGAGCCCAGGCCGTACGGCGAATCGTTGGCCAGCCGGAGTGCCTCCTCGAAGCTGTCGACCCGACACAGCGGAGCCATCGGGCCGAACACCTCGTCGTTGACGACGTCCATGTCGGGGGTCACGTCGACCAGGACCGTCGGCTCCAGGAAGAAGCCCTCGTCCAAGCCGCTCGGACGGCCGCCGCCGTGCGCTACTCGGGCGCCTTGTTCCACCGCCCGCGCGAGGATCCGCTCGTAACGGTCGCGCTCCTTGGCGCTGACCATCGGACCGACGTCCACCTTGTCCAGGCCGTTGCCGACCCGCAACTTGGCGGCCTCTTCGACCACCAGCCCCGCGAACTCGTCGTACACGTCGGTGTGTACGTAGAACCGCTCCGCGGACGTGCACACCTGGCCGCAATTGAGGAACGCCGCGAAGGCGGCCCCGCGGGCAGCGGTGCGCAGCGGCGCCGACGGCATCACCAGGAACGGGTCGTTGCCGGAGGACTCGATCAGACTGGGCTTGAAGGTCTCGGCGCAGGCATGCGCGATGGAGCGGCCGGTGGGAACGCTCCCGGTGAAGGCGATCATGTGGGTACCGGGATGGGTGACCAGGTGGTTTCCGGCATCCGCGCCGCCGGTCACGCACTGCACGAGCCCGGCCGGCAATGCTTCGAAGACCTCCATGAACTTCAGCGTCGTCAGTGAGGTGTAGTTCGACGGTTTGACGATCACGGCGTTGCCCGCGGCCAGGGCAGCGATGCCCGCCCAGCACAGCAGCACCAAAGGGTAGTTGAACGGCAGCACGATGACCACGACGCCCATCGGCTCCTTGATCGAGTAGTGCAGCTGGCCGGCAACGGCCGGCCCCACGATGTGCCCCATATCGTGCCGGCCGATCTCGGCGTAGTAGTCGGTCGCGGTCACCGACCACAGCACCTCATCGGCGCTCTCCTTGTACAGCTTGCCCATCTCACGGGTCAGCAGCTCGGCGATCTCGGGGAGCTGGCGACGCATTGCCGCGGCCGCCTCGTGCAGCTTCTCGGCCCGGACCAAGGCTGACTCGCTCCACCAGACCCGTTGCGCCGCAGCCGCAGCCGCGACGACCTCGTCGATCTCTGCCCGGGTGCACTCGGCAATCTCGCCGATCTTGGCGCCGGTGGCCGGGTCCAGGACCTCGTAGGTCTCCGTCGCCTCGCTGTCGCAAACGGCCCCGTTCGAGAAGTACGTCCTGCTCAGCCGGGAGAACTCCTTGCTTGCGTCCATGCCACACACCTCGTCCCTGTAGACACCACGTCGTTCCCCGCGTGCCTCGTCGCCTCCAAAGAATGCGTCGCCACCCCCGCTTCGGCAAGCCCGATGACGCGAGGGGCAGCACGTTATTCGGGGCTCGGCTTGCAACTCCCTATGTTGATGTCAACCATGGGAGCCGATATGACCAAGCCAGCCCTCACGGTGATCGATGATGGCCGTCTGCTCGCCTTCACGTTCGAGGATCTTCTCCGATACCACGGCGGCGGCTCGCCCGGCGGGGTCGCTCAGGCGTTCAAGGTCCTGGAGCGGGCACTGCCGCTGCTGTCCCCCGACGGTCCGGCGGAACGGCGTGAGATCAGCCTGCGGACGCCGTTCGGCGGTCCCGGCTTCCGGGATGCCTTCGAGATGGTCACTCGCGCGGTGACCGGGAGCCGGTACGTCGTAGATCCCGAGCTGCTACGACCGGATCTCGGGCGCAGCCGGGAGCAGTTCGTCTATCACCTCTCCTACCGGGACCGGACCGTCACGTTGCTGATCCGCGAGGGCCTGGTCCGAGACGACTTCATCGAACTGCTGCATACCGAGGGTCGTACGGCTGAACAGGACGGGCACTTCGAGACCCTCAAACAGGACTTCGCCGACCGGCTGATGGCCGGCTCAGCCGAGGGGTCCTACGCCGTCCAAGGCCCGGCCTAGCGACGTCGAGTTTCCGGCTGATCGGGAGCTGGCTAACGCTCCACGACGAAGGCGATCTTGCAATGCACCTTGTACAGGGTGAGGTTGCCGTTCTCATCGACGTCGGCGTTGCTGCCGATCACCTCGACTCCACGAATGCCCCGAACGGTCTGCGAAGCCGCCTTCACGGCGTTGCGCACAGCGTCACTGAATGAGTTCGGCGAACTTCCGACCAGCTCGGTGATCCGGACGACAGCTCCTGGGATGGTGTCCTGCTGCTCTGACATATCTCCTCCTGACGCGGTGGCGCGCGGCTCCGCACCGCACGTCCGTCATGCCACCAGTGCCCGCAGGGCATCGTCCGAAACGTCGCAGTCACCGAGTTGGCCCCCGCGGCAAAGCCCTTGTTCACCGACTGCGCTGTGGAGAAGATCGCCGTACCCGACCAGGAAGGTCAGCGCCCATGAGCACGTTGCTCGTCCACATCACCTCCGGCCCCGAGGCGCCGACCCGTGCCGCGCTGGGCCTGCTTGTCGCCGGCGCGGGCATCGAGGAGGGCCACGACGTCGACATCTTCCTGGCCGGTGACGCCGTACAGCTGATCCGCGGCGCGGTCCTGGACTCGCTCAGCGGGCTGGGCACCGGCTCGCTGCGGGAGTCCTTCGACGCTGTGGTCGCCGGCGGCGGACGCTTCTATCTGTCCGGCATGTCCAGCAAGGCCCGCGGGGTCACCGACGCTGACCTCGAGGGGAAGCCGGCGGAGTTCGCGATGCCCAAGCAGCTGGTGCAGCTCGCCTTCGAGGCGGACCGAACCTTCACCTACTGAGCCCACATGCCACCCAAGCTGTCCGCATGCCAGCCAAAGCGACGGGTGCAATGGGAGCAGGATGGGTGCAAGGAACCGCGGCTCAGCGGTCTCGAAGGGCCGGCTGGGCGGCATCCATGTCGTAGCCCACTGCTGTGCCAGGGCCGGTGCGCCCATGATCCGTTGCATCCACGGGGCGTTGATGTTGGCGAAAACACCGGGCCGTACGCCGTACTGTTGGGCCATCTCGTCGAACCCGTCGACGGAGGGCCGGTTGGCGATATCGGCCCGCACGGCGATGAACTGCTGCCATGTGACGCCCTCGATCGGTGCGAGCAGCGGATCGGTCGAGGACAGGCCCGCAGGTGGCGTCGCGACCGGCCCACGACCGAACGCCTCCTTGCGGCCGGCGTTTCGCCTCGTCGAACCGCGGTGAGAGCTCGTCGTTCAGTGCACCGGTCGAGATCCCAGTGGCCCGGCCGCTGACTCGATCGAACTGGATCGGGATCTCGATCGGGATCTCCAACCCGGGATCGACCAGGGTGGCCACCTTCCAGCTCACCCAGGCCTTCAGCACCACCTCATCCCCGAGCCCGCCGCCGCGCAGGCGTGGGCGCACCCGCACATGGACCCGGGTCCGTACCGGACGTTCGCCGTCGCTCATGTCATGGCGCGAACCGACGACCACGCCTCGAGCGT
>JACCQS010000302.1 GCA_013814015.1 Geodermatophilaceae bacterium
GCGTGGTGCCCGTGCTGGTGCTGGTACGGGTCGGAGCTCCGGCGCGAAACGCGGGTCAGGACAGAAAAGCGAGCCGGTGCAGGGCCGAACCGCAGCACGCCGTACGGCCGCCAAGGAGCTGGCCCGGATCGAGCGTCAGCTGGCCAAGGTGGACGCCCGCGAGAGTCAGCTGCACGCCGAACTGGCCGAGCATGCCAGCGACTTCTCACGGGTCTCGGTTCTCGACGCCCAACTCCGCGAACTCCTCGCCGACAAGAGCCACCTCGAGGACGACTGGCTCAAGACGGCGGCTGATGCTGAAGCGCCCGACCGCTGACCGCTGACCGCTGACACTCGAGGGCAGACCCAACCGCCGCTATGCGCGCAACGGTCAAGGATTCGGCCCCTGCGTGACCGTTATGCGCACAACGGTCAGGCGTCTGGCCAGCGGAACAGGCGGCGGGCTGAGACGTCCTCTTGGGCCAGGCGGCGAAGCGACAGCAGAACCGGCTCGAGCAACAGCGTTCCGATGACGACGAAGCGCACTGCCTCTACCGGCGAGTCCATCGGAACTTCGGCGACGTCCTGCTCGCCCAACTCGTGGGCAGCGCGGGCATATCGGTCCAGCAACGCATTCGGCGTGTCGAAGCCGGCAGCCTGCAGAGCTTGCAGGGCTTGGGCAAGTACGGACACCGCCGGCGAGTCGTGATGGACCTGCCAACCCCAGCGGCGCAGATGCGCGTGCGCTGCACCGAGGTCAGGCCGTTCGTTCCCGACCATGGTCGGGAGGGCACTGTGCGCGGCGCCGATCATGTCGTGCGCCGACAACTCCGGGTCATCGACCGCCGCCAAGACTGCGCGCGCGGTGGAGATGGACAGGCCGCCGGTTCCGAGCAGGGCGCGGATCAGTCCGAGCCGCGCTACGTGCTCCTCGCCGTACTGTGCCTGCGTTGCGGACGTGGGCTCTCCAGCCGGCAGCAGCTCTTCCCGCAGGTAGTACTTCACGGTTCCGACAGGTACGCCGCTGCGTCTGGCCAGCTCGGAGATCCGCATCGTCTACCTCGCGTCTCTTGACATTGGAAAGCCTGACTGTCCATTATTAGCAAGTGGAACTATCTAATCATCGGAGGACAGCATGACAGACGTGATTCGCCTCAACCCGGCGTCGTTGCCTCAGGCGATGGGCTACTGCCAGGGCACCGTGGCACAGGGCACCCGCCTCGTGCACGTATCCGGGCAGGTCGGTATCGATGCCGATGGGGAACTGGTCGGACCGGATCACCGGTCGCAGATCGAGCGGGCCATGCGGAATCTTCAGCTCGCCCTGTCGGCCGCGGGAGCCACGATCGAGAATGTCGTCAAGTCGACCTTCTACGTCGTCGACTACAACCCAGACGTGCTGGGGGCATTGGGAGAAGCATCGGCGGCGGTGTTCGGCGAGGAGTCGCCGGTCTTCGCGGTCACCCTCTTGGGCGTCGCAGCGCTAGCCGATCCGCGCTACCTGGTCGAGATCGAGGCGACCGCAGTCCTGTCGTGACATGGCAGCCCCCGCCGGTCATCTGATCCGCAATGCCGACTTGGAGAAGAACATGGCCGATCTCGCCCGCGGGCGCTGGACTCATGAACACGATGGAGACCTCACGGTTTTCCTGATCGGAATGCGGATCAACCGCGTGTGGCGCCCCGACGCCTGGGGTCCCGTGGTCGCGGCCATGGGGCCGATGCTCGCCGAATTGACCCGCGATCCGGACTCCGGCTTCCTCGGCTACCAGATGCAGGTCGGCCTTCGGGGGCCGGTGCTGATCCAATACTGGCGTTCTCCACAGGACGTCTACACCTACGCCAGCGACCGTGATTCAGCGCACCGGCCGGCCTGGAGGGCGTTCAACAAGCGGGCCCGAAAGGTTCCCGGCGCCGTTGGTGTCTGGCACGAGACCTATCAGGTCGCCCGGGTGGAGACGATGTACGTCGACATGCCACCGACCGGCCTGGCCAAGGCGACCACTCCGCTGCAGGTCACCGCGCGGCTCGACCGCGCTGCTGCCCGCCTCGCCATCTGACGCCGAGTTGATCATCAACTCTTGAGACGCGCAATGTTGTCCTGGCAGCGCTTGATCGAGGCGGAATCCATCCAGAACTGCCGCAGCAGCCCCTCATAGATCGCGATGGCCTCGGGCACGTGACCCTGCTCGACCAGCCAGACCGCCTTGGATTCGCGCATAAAGCCCCGAAGTAGCCGGTCTTCGATGGCGATGCCCTCGTCAAGGGCGGCTTCGGCGTGGGCGAGGTGCCCCATCCGCGTGAACCCATGGGCGAGGTTCTTGAGGTTTCTGACCCGGGCGGGGAACTGCAACTCCGGGTCCGATGCCATCATCGAAACTGTGCGGGTTCCGGTGATCGACTTTCTGGGACTGGGACCCGCTCAGGCGGCGTCGTGCAGGACCAGGCCAAGTGTGTGCCGGACACCGGACCGAACCGTGCTGACCCCGTGTCGGACCGGTGCGGCCGACCATCCGCGGGCCGACCTCACCGGCCGATCCCGGGTGGTGAAGATCAACGCGTGTCCCTGTCCCAGCAGGATCGAACTGCCGCGCGACTGAGCCCTCGGCCGCTGCTCGACCAGGAGGAACTCCCCGCCGGTGTGATCGACACCTGGCTCGTCCAGGCCGATTACGACCTGCAGGGGGAACACGATGTCGCCGTACAGGTCGCGATGCAAGGCGTTCCAGTCATTTGCTTTGTAGCGCAAGAGGATCGGGGTTGACTTCGTCTGCCCGGCGGCATGGCACATCTGCAGCCATTCCGCCAAGGTGTCCGGCCACGGTGCAGGCTTGCCAAGCTTGGCCGCCCAGTCCCGGGCGATCGGCAACAGGTACGGGTACAACGCCTCGCGCAATTCGGCCACCAGCGCGGGAAGGGGCCGGTCGAAGTACCGATACTGCCCGGATCCGAAGCGGTAGCGGGCCATGTCGATGGTGGATCGGAACAGCTGGGGCTACGTCGGAGCCGACGCCCGGGTTCCTACGACCGGCGCTCACGCTGCGGACTCCAAGGCCAACAGCGCTCGCTTGGCCGCGGCCCCACCGACATACTGACCGATCGTCCCGTCGCTGCGAACGACCCGGTGGCAGGGGACCACGACCGGGAGCGGATTGGTGGCGCAGGCGGTCCCGACCGCGCGAACCGCCTTGGGGTTCCCCGCGGCAAGAGCGATCGCCGCGTAGCTGGCCGTCATGCCGTACCCGATTTCTGGCAGGTGCGACAGCACCGTACGCCGGAAGCCATGCGACAGACGGAGATCCAGCGGCAGGTCGAACGCTGAGCGCTGCCCGGCGAAATACTCCTCGATCTCTCGGGCAACCGGGTCCAGCCGCGCGGGGGCCCGCAGGACGCGTGGGCTGATCGTGTCGGCGAGTCTTCCGAGTACCGCATCGTGATTCTCGATGGCATAGGCCACCCTGACCAGCCCGTTCTCGGTCGCGGCCAGCAGCAGCGGGCCGACCGGGGAGTCGATGATTCGGTACGCGACATCGAGGATCCCGGCATCGGCGGCATCGGCCACCAGCCGGGCGTGTAGCCGACGCTGGGTGTCCTCGTCGGTCAGAGGCAGGGACGCGAACAAATCTTCGTTCCTGCCCGGGGGAGGCGCTGTGCTCATCATCGGTCTTCTCCTACGGGCTGTGGTTCGAGGTAGGTCCTGCGCAGGGCAGCGATTCCGTCGGCGGCGGCCCGGCGAGCAGCCTCGGTGCTCCCGCCGAGGACGGTTGCCACCTCGGCATAGGGCAGACCGCCGAGGTAGTGATAGGCCACCGTCTGACGCTGCTTGGGCGGCAATGCCTTCAGGGCCGCCCACAGGTCTGATTCCCATGTTCCGGGTACGCCGTCGGTGCTCGCCGATTCTTTCGGCTCGGGTAGTTCGGCGACCGGGATGGCCCGCCGCGACCGGCTGCGCCATTGATCGATGGCCTTGCGGTGCGCGATCGTGACCAGCCAAGCCTCGACGTTGCTGCCTGGTCGCAGATGGGGGTAGGCCTTCATCGCCGACAGGAACGTCTCCGACCAGGCGTCGTCGGCGTCGGCTGGGCCGAGCACGGCACGGCAGACCCGCAGCACCATCGGCCCGTAGTTCGCGACGATCGTCTCGAATGGGTGTCGGCTCACCCTCGGAAGACGTCTGGAGGCGCCGGTTCGTGAGGTCATCGGGGTCGGCCGTTAAAGGACATCGGAGTTCGCCGGCCGCTAGTCCCGCACTGTGCCGATGACCAACCGCGCTCTCACTGCTCGGGTGCTTCTCCGGTGTCCGGGGAGTACGGACTGCCCTTGTCTCCCTCGCCGGGCTCGCGTTCCTTGCGGCGCAGCAGAAAGGCGGTCAGGCCGAGGAGCAGGACGAGAACGCCGAGGACGCCGATCTCCCACATCTGGTCGCGAAAGACCGCTCCCTTACCGATCTGCTCGGCTGCCTTGACCGACAGCACGATGATCTCCTTGATCGAGGCGATGATCCCGGCCAGCAGGAAGGGCTCGGCGAGTAGCTCCCGCTTGGCGATGGTGACCCGTACGGCGAAGAGCAGTTCGACCACGATGAATACCAGCAGGAGTGTGTCGAGGAGCTCGAGTGCAACGTTGGAGGCGTCCTTGCCGAACAGCGGAAAAACACTGCGGGCAGCCAGGAAGAGCAGCCCGACCGCGGTGATGGAGAGCAGGATCGCGATCCCCACATAGACGACCGTCTCGGCCACCTCGATGGCCAGCTTGCCGATGCGGGTGTGCAGCGGGACGTCCTGTTCGTCCTGACGCTTCTCCTCGTCGTTCTCCCCGGCCATGCCGGGAATGATGCCTGATCGCCTTCTGGACGGCCCACAAACACGGCAACGGGGCCGGTTGTACAGCGAACCGGCGCTACGCGAGAACGGTCACCAGATGCGGACCCGGTTCGCTGGCGCCAGCCACATCCCGTCTCCTTCGACCACGTCGTAGGCGGCATAGAACTCCTCGAGGTTTCGGACCACGTTGGCGCGGAACTCCGGCGGCGAGTGCGGGTC
>JACCQS010000376.1 GCA_013814015.1 Geodermatophilaceae bacterium
CGTTGCCGCTGTTGGAGCGGATGAAGTTCCTGGCCATCTTTGCCTCGAACCTGGACGAGTTCTACATGGTGCGGGTGGCCGGTCTCAAGCGCCGGCAGAGCACCGGCCTCTCGCTGCGCTCGCTCGACGGGCTGTCCCCGCGCGAGCAACTGGACCGGATCAACGTACGGACCCAAGATCTGTCGACCCAACACTCGGCGTGCTTTCGCGAGGACATCGCTCCGGCGCTGGAGGCCGAAGGAATCCGCATCGTGCACTGGGGGGAACTCGAGCGCTCCGAGGCTGCCCGGCTGCGCGAGTACTTCCGCGACCACGTGTTCCCGGTCCTCACCCCGCTGGCGGTCGATCCGGCCCACCCCTTTCCCTATATCAGCGGGTTGTCCCTCAACCTGGCAGTGCTCATCCGGGACCATGTCGGCGGCCCGTCACGATTCGCGCGAGTCAAGGTGCCCAACAACGTTCCGCGATTCGTGACCTTGGCCGACGGTCAGAGCTTCCTGCCGCTCGAGGACCTCATCTCTGCCCATATGGCCCAGCTGTTCCCGGGCAATGAGGTGATCGCCCAGCATGTGTTCCGGGTGACCCGAAATGCGGACTTCGATGTCGAGGACGATCGCGACGAGGACTTGCTGCAGGCACTGGAGCGTGAACTGGCCCGACGTCGGTTCGGCCCGGCGGTACGGCTGGAGATCACCGACAGCATGGATCCCGAGGTCCTCGGTTTCCTGCTCACCGAACTCGGGATCAGTGAATCCGACGTCGTGCGTGTTCCCGGGCTGCTGGATCTCTCGGGGCTCATGGCGCTCTACAACCTGGACCGTCCCGAACTCAAGGACGAGACATTCGTTCCAGCAACCCATCCCCGGTTGTCGGAAGGGGAGACACCCAAGAGCGTCTTCGCAACCCTGCGCGAAGGTGACGTCCTGGTCCATCACCCCTACGACTCCTTCGCGACCAGCGTGCAACGGTTCATCGAGCAGGCCGCCGAGGACCCGCACGTCCTGGCGATCAAGCAGACGCTCTACCGGACCTCCGGTGATTCGCCGATCGTGGAGGCGCTCAGCGACGCCGCTCGGGCGGGCAAGCAGGTCGTGGTCCTGGTCGAGATCAAAGCTCGATTCGACGAGGCCGCCAACATCAGCTGGGCGCGACAATTGGAGCAGGCCGGCTGTCACGTCGTGTACGGGCTCGTCGGCCTCAAGACGCACTGCAAGACCGCCCTGGTGGTGCGAAGTGAGAACGGCGTCATCCGCCGGTACTGCCACCTCGGGACCGGCAACTACAACCCGAAGACGGCCCGCCTGTACGAGGATTTCGGCATCCTGACCGCGGACTCGAGGGTCGGCGCAGATCTGACCGACCTGTTCAACGCGCTGACCGGGTACTCGCGCCAGACCAACTACCGCACTCTGCTGGTATCCCCGCGCGGAATCCGCCAAGGACTGGTGGACCGGATCGAACGCGAGATCGACCACGCCCGCGAAGGCCGGCCAGCCGGCATCATGTTCAAGATCAACTCCTTGGTGGACGAGGGCATCATCGATGGTCTGTACCGCGCGAGCCGGGCTGGGGTGCAAGTCCGGTTACTCGTCCGCGGCATCTGCGCGCTAAGGCCCGGCGTTCCCGGCCTGTCCGACAACATCGAGGTTCGCTCGATCGTCGGACGTTTCCTCGAGCACTCCCGAGTGGTCAACTTCCTCAACGGCGATGAGCCGGAGTGGTGGCTCGGAAGCGCGGACATGATGCACCGCAACCTCGATCGCCGGATCGAGGTCATGCTGCAGGTGACCGACTCGACAGCTCGAGCGCAGCTGTCGGACGTGACGACATCGGCGTGGGGCGCGGCTGTCCGCTGCTGGACACTCACATCCGACGGCAGCTGGGTGCAATCCGGCGACGAGGACTACCAGGCGGCACTGATCGCCGGGCTTGCCGAGCGGGTCGGCTAGTGCCGGGACCGATCTAGGTGCCGAGTCCGGTTCTCGCCGCCGGAGGTATCGTCTGGCGTCGCACCGCTGAGCCGAACACCTTCGAGGTCCTGCTCGTGCACCGGCCGCGGTACGACGACTGGACTTTCCCGAAAGGCAAGCTGCACAAGGGGGAGTCCCTCTTGGCCGCAGCCGTCCGGGAGGTGTCGGAGGAGACCGGATTATCGGTCGTGGTCGGCCATCGGATGCGGTCAGTGCGCTACCGCACGACCGATGGGCCCAAGGAAGTCACCTATTGGGCCATGCAAGCCGAGACCGGACGGTTCACGCCCAACCACGAGGTGGACAGGGCTCGCTGGGTGTCTATGGCCCGAGCCGAGAAAATGCTCAGCTACGACCACGACCAGCAACTGGCCACCGAGTTGCTGGACCAGCCGCCGAGTGTCGTACGGGTGGTGCTGGTACGCCACGCTGATGCCGGACGTCGCAGTGACTTCGACGGGGCGGACGTCGCGCGACCCCTGTCGCATCGCGGTCTGCGTCAGGCCGAGCGGTTGGTTCCGCTGATCACCTGCTTCAGACCCACGCGGGTTCTCGCCGCGCCGGCTCGCCGCTGCCTGCAGACCGTCGAACCTCTTGCCCGTGCCGCAGGACTTGACGTGGAGCAGGCGCCGATGTTCGGAGAGGACGAGTTCTCCGCCGACGCGCAGGGCGCCGCTGACCAGCTCGTGTCCGACCTCGCCTCGACCGACGATGTGACGGTCATCGCCAGTCAGGGCGGGGTCATTCCGGCGCTGATGACCTGGCTGTCCCCGTCCGGAGCTCCCGAACCCATGCCACAGGTTGCAGCGAAAGCCGGCGCCTGGACTCTGGCCTTCGGACCAGGTCGGATGCGCGCGGACTACTACCCACCACCCAAACGCTGATCGGCAACCGCCCCGCCTGGCGCGGATGATCAAAGAGGTCCCCTCAGACGCCTTGTCCGAGGGGACCTCTTCATGACGGTGCCCGTGCCATGCCGTACGGCCTTACTTCTTGCCCTTTTTGGTCGACTTCTTGGCCAGAACCTTGGCGGCGGACTTCTTCGTGGCCGCCTTCTTGGCCGGAGCCTTCGTAGCGAGGACCTTCGCCGCGGCCCGCTTGGTCGGGGCCGCCTTCTTGGCAGTGCTGGCCCGCTTGGTCGGGGCCGCCTTCTTGGCAGTGCTCTTGGCCGGAGCAGCCTTGCTGGCCGACGCCGACGACGTGCGCTTTGCCGTCGTCGTCTTGGTCAGTCGCTTGACGCCGCTGACGACATCCTTGAAGCCCTGGCCAGGGCGGAAGGCCGGGACCGAGGTCTTCTTGAGCCGGATAGCGACCCCGGTTCGTGGGTTACGTGCGGTACGGGCCGCGCGTGCCCGCTTCTCGAACACCCCGAACCCGGTGATGGCCACGCGCTCTCCGCTGGCGACGGCCCGTAGGACGGTGTCGACCATCGCCTCGACGACGGCGCCGGTGGATTTCTTGTCGACGGCGGTCTTGTCTGCCACCGCGTCGATCAGTTCAGCTTTGTTCACGTGTCCTCCCGGACGTTGTGGCGGCACCATTGCGGTGCTCTCGGATGGCGGGGTACATCGCTCCGAGGTCGAAGTTATGCCTTCTGGACGCCAGACTCAACCATTCCCCCGGCGTTTCATGATATCTGGCAACAGGTTTCGTACGGTGATCAGCTAGCTGATCGTGGGAAGTCGCTCCGGACGGGCGCTTTCGAACTCGGTGATGAGCTCGAGATGCCGCTCGGTCAGCGCGATGTCGTCAAGGCCCTCGAGCAACCGCCAGCGTGCGTAAGGGTCGACAACGAAGGCAGTGACGATGTTTCCGTACCGGATCTCGTTGGCCACCAGGTCGATCTCGACCGGCTGCTCGGGCTGGGATTCGGCGTGCTCCCACAGTTTCTCGATCTCGGCAATCGGCTGCTCGATGACCAGTAGGCCGGTCTTGAAGGCGTTGTTCCGAAAGATGTCACCGAAGCGTGGCGCTATGACTACCCTGAAGCCGTAGTCCATCAGCGCCCAGACCGCGTGTTCTCTCGATGAGCCGGTGCCGAAGTCGTTGTCCGCCACCAGGATGGAAGACCGGGCGTATTCCGGCTTGTTCAGCACGAAGTCCGCTTCGTTGGCTCGCCAGGCGGCGAACAGGCCGTCCTCGAATCCGGTTCGGGTCACCCGCTTGAGGTAGACCGCCGGGATGATCTGGTCGGTGTCGACATTGGTCCGGCGCAGGGGGGCGACGGTGCCGCGGTGCACGGTGAACGCCTTCATGATCGGGCTTCCAACTCGGCCGGCGAGGTCAGGTGTCCGGTGACCGCAGTCGCGGCGGCGACCCCCGGGGAGACCAGATGGGTACGACCACCCTTGCCCTGTCGACCCTCGAAATTGCGGTTGGACGTCGACGCGGATCGCTCACCCGGGGCCAACTGATCCGGGTTCATGCCCAGACACATCGAACACCCAGCGCTGCGCCATTGCGCCCCGGCGTCGAGGAAGATCTGGTCCAGACCCTCCGCTTCGGCGGCGACCTTGACCCGCATCGAGCCCGGCACGACCAACATCCGTACCGAGGCAGCGACCTTCCTGCCGCGCAAGAGATCCGCGGCGATGCGCAGATCCTCGATCCGACCATTGGTGCAGGAGCCCACGAAGACCGTGTCCACGCTGACCTCGCGCAATGGGGTTCCCGGCTCGAGGTCCATGTAGGCCAACGCCTTCTCCGCTGACACCCGGTCCCCTGGGTCGGTGAAGTCCTCCGGGTTCGGCACCCTGGCGCTCAATGGCGCGCCCTGGCCGGGGTTCGTTCCCCAGGTCACGAACGGCGAGAGCCTGCTCGCGTCGAGGTGCACCTCGGCATCGAAGCTCGCATCGCCGTCGGATCGAAGAGTCCGCCAGTAGGCCACGGCTTCGTCCCACCGGACCCCGGTCGGCGCACTGGACCGGCCTGCCAGAAACTCGAAGGTGGTCTCGTCGGGGGCGATCAGACCCGCCCGGGCACCGGCCTCGATCGACATGTTGCACACGGTCATCCGGCCTTCCATGGACAACGCCTCGATCGCCGGACCCCGGTATTCGATCACGTAGCCCTGTCCCCCTCCAGTCCCGATCTGGGTGATCAACGCCAGGATCAGGTCCTTGGCGCTTACCCCGATCGGAAGCCGGCCGTCGACGTTGACCGCCATCGTCCTGGGTCGGGCGGCCGGCAGGGTCTGGGTGGCCAACACGTGCTCGACCTCACTCGTTCCTATGCCGAAGGCCAGAGCACCGAAGGCGCCATGGGTGGACGTATGGCTGTCTCCGCACACGATTGTCATGCCTGGCTGAGTCAGTCCGAGTTGCGGGCCGATGACATGCACGATCCCCTGCTCCGCATCGCCCATGGCGTGCAGGCGGATACCGAACTCCGCGCAGTTGCGGCGAAGCGTGTCGATCTGGGTGCGCGACACCAGGTCAGCAATGGGCTTGTCGATGTCGAGCGTGGGGACGTTGTGGTCCTCCGTGGCCAGGGTCAGATCTGGCCTACGCACCCGACGACCGGCCGTCCGCAGTCCGTCGAAAGCCTGCGGACTGGTCACCTCATGGACCAGATGCAGATCGATGAACAGCAGATCAGGTTCGTTGTCGGCACGTCGTACGACGTGGCTCTCCCAGACCTTCTCTGCCAGTGTGCCGGCCATGTCCACCCAACCCTCTGCCCTCTTGTGACGGTTCTATCTCACAATGTGAGACGCTAGTATCGCTTTGTGGGACACACTAGCGGTATCGGCGTCCTGGACAAAGCCGTCCTCCTTTTGCGTCAGGCGGCTCTCGGTCCGGCCACGCTCACCGATCTGGTCCAGCGGACCCGGCTCCCCAAGGCAACCGCTCATCGGATCGCAGCCGCCCTCGAGTTCCACGGCTTGCTGGATCGCGACGAAGCCGGCGCCTGGGTGTCGGGCCCCCTGCTCGCCGAGCTCGCCTCCGATGCTGAACCGGATCTGGTCAGCCGAGCGGGACCGGTCCTCGAGCAGTTGTGCCGGGACACCGGCGAGAGTGCCCAACTCTTCCAGCGCGATGCCGACGTCCGGGTGTGCGTCGCGGTTGCCGACCGTGCCAGCGGCCTTCGCGACACTGTGCCGCTCGGCGCCCGGCTGCCATTGACGGCTGGGTCGGCTGCCCATGTGCTGCTGGCCTGGTCCACCGGCGACCGTGCCGATCGTGCGGTGCTCGAGGGCGCCGCGTTCTCCGCCAAGACCCTGGCCGAGGTGCGACGGTTGGGCTATGCGCACAGCAGCGCCGAGCGCGAGGCGGGCGTCGGGTCGATCTCGGCACCGGTACACGACTCCGACGGCACTGTGATCGCCGCTGTGTCCGTGTCCGGGCCGGTGGGGCGCTTGGGCCGCCGCCCGGAGACCGGTCTGGTGAGGTCGGTGCTCGAGGCCGCCGGTTCGCTGACCGGTTGAGAGCTGCTGGCCCGGATCCTCAGGCGGATGGCGAGGCGACGCCGATCAGCTCACTGAAGCCGGACAGCGCCTCCATGGCCGTACGGCGCTTGAGGTCGCGCGCCCGTTGCCCCTGGGCATCGGGCTTCCAGTCCAGGGTGAGGTACTCCTGGACCAGCAGGCCGCCGTACACCGCCAACAGCGGCAACATCTCCAGACCAGGTGGAAGCACCCGGGCGCCGGCCATCCGCAGCCAGATCGCGGCTTCGAGCACGTCAGTGCTCGGATCGCCGAGATGAGCGCCGGACCAATCCACCGCGACGACGAACCCGTCGCGCAGACACAGGTTCGCGCCCTTGAAGTCCCCGTGGACCAGGACTGTGACCGCGAAATCATGCTGGGCCGCCGCCTGTGTCAGCAGTGGTCCGGTGTGCCTCCACCACGCCTCGTCGATGCCCATCGGTGCGAGATCGAGGTCGCCGACTCGATCCCAGACCGTGGACAGGCCGCGGTGGCCCGCAGGCAGACCGGGCGGAATCGGCAGTGCGCGGATCGCTTCAGCTGTGCGCCAGATCGACTCGGCCGCTGCCTGCGGAGGTATCGGCCATTGCCCGTCGGTGCCATGCGGCAACCAGCCAACGGTCCCGAGATCCTCGATCACGAGTGCCCCAACGGACACGTCGGCGGCCAGCAGCCGGGGAAGAAAGGGGGCGGTCAGCGTGGACAGCACCAGAGACTCGATCCGAAGGCCGGCCAGCACCTGCTCGCGCTCGACACTCCACGGCGCCACTTTGGCGACAGCGCTGCGGCCACCTGCCAAGGAGATTCGGTAGACCAATGCAGCGGTGAACCCACTCGAGATCGGGGCGCAGGCAACAACCGGCTCGCCGAGCAGTGCAGACAGAATGGTCCGGGACTGCTCGTCGGCATCACTTTCCACAAGCCCATCTTTGCCAACGGTCAGCGGGCGGCCAAGGAGACTCCGAAATCGGTGCTGACACCTCGCAGCCGCAGCGCCGCGAGGGGAGAACATACGGCCAGAGCGGCCCCAGCCATCTCCCCGAACTCCTCGAGATGCGTGACCAGGATGTAGCCCAGGTCACTGCCTCGGGACAGGATTGGCTGGTCCGCCAGAATCAGGCTGCCCACGGCCTCCAGCCCGACGGCGGATGCGAGCAGTAGTCCGATCCTGCCCACCGAGAGCAACGTCGAGGGCCTGGGCAGGTGACGCGCCACGACGAGCGTGAATCCGGTGACCGCGATTGCGATCGGGATCCCTAGTACGACCCACGCGAACACGAATCGTGTGTCGGTCGGGACAAGGACCAACGGCCTGTTGCGTTGATGATCGTTCGGGCGCGCCGAGTCGAGCCACCGGCGTTCGGCTGAGTCAGAGGCAGGGTGCGAGTTCGTCGAATGCGACGCGGACCCGATCATGTGCTGGCAGGTCGGTGGTGATTGCGTAGTGGCCGCGGCGCAGGTTCTGCACGAACGCGTGCCCGGCCGAGATGGTGCGCGCCGAGCTCATCTGTTTGAGTCCGCGCATCGGCCGCAGCCGCGCCTTGAGCCGACCGTGATCGGCTTCCACCCGGTTGTTCTCGTACTGCTCGGTGACATGCCGAGCCGCCGGCGCGAGCTCCTCGATCACCCGCCGGTAGACCGGTGCCCGGTCGGTGGTGACCTCGAGCGGCGACGGGCCGAAGGATAGAGCACGGCTGAAGAACTTCCGCGCGGCCGCGCCATCGCGGCGGGGCGAGACGAGCACGTCGATGACCTGGCCGTGCTGATCGACTGCTCGGTAGAGGTAGGTCCAGGCGCCGGCGACCTTGACGTAGGTCTCGTCCACGTACCAGCGATGACCTGACGCGTGCCGGAGGGGGCGGGCGGCGTCGATGAACTCCGGCGTGAAGGTCTGCACCCACCGATAGATTGTGACGTGATCGACCGCGATGCCGCGCTCAGCCAGTAGCTCCTCGACGTCGCGGTAGGACAGGCCGTAGCGCAGATACCAGCGCACCGCGACCGCGATCACCTCACGCGGGAACCGGTAGCCGGCTGGTGCGGACGACGGTGCTGAGCTCGTCATCCGACCATTGTCCCAACCCGCAGACTCGACCAACGCAACAGTGCCTGTGTACCCGTTTTGTACCGGCGCCCCCAGTGACGCGGATCGTGTCAAGAGCGGAAAGGCCTATTCCCCGCTCAAATCGGGAGATATAGCGGTGTAGCCCCGACCGGATTCGAACCGGCGCTACCGCCTTGAGAGGGCGGCGTCCTGGGCCTC
>JACCQS010000355.1 GCA_013814015.1 Geodermatophilaceae bacterium
GATTCCGCGACGACCGCTGTGGCCCCGCGGATCTGCATGACTCTGACGGAGGCGCCGACCTCGAAGGTTTCCCCCCGCGACTGTGAAACCGCACTCCAGTCGTCGGCACCGAACCGGATCCGGCCATCCATGTGGTCGACCCGGGCAGTGACCACGGCGACCTTGCCGACGTAGGTCTCCGCACCATCGATCTGCTGGGGGGTACGGGAGAGCAGCTGCCGCTTCGCAAACGGGCGAACGAAGACCAGCAACCCGAGAGCCACGATCACGAAGGCAACCAGTTGCAGACCCACCGCCAGCCCGGCCGCGGCGGCGACCATGCCGCCCAAAGCTCCGCCGGCCAGCATCAGCAGGACGAAGTCCAGCGTCAGCAACTCCGCCCCGGCGAGCACGCCGGCGGCGATCAGCCAGATGACCCATGCCTCCATGGGCACATCCAACCACCGCAAGGTCATCAACGCGCGGCAAACAACACCCGATGTACGCGGCGTTTACAGTCGGCGGGTGCCGATTCCACCCGAGCCAGGCGCTGACCTGCGCGCGACCGGCCGTTCGTCCTTCTGCAGCGGCGGTGCCCTCACCGCCTGGGCCAACTCATGGCTGCGCGGGGGCGTCTCCTACGACGCGGCAGTCGCGGCCATCAACGTGGCTGGGATCAGGACCGTAGGAGGACTGGCCGACCACGGCGAGCCGGTGCCGGTCGGCTGGGCGTTGAGCGCGCTGCGATCGGCCGGCGGAACGCCGCTGCGCCTGGTTCTGCCAGTTCCCGGCGATATCCGCGGAGTTCCGAGCATCCCAGGCCTTTTAGCCGCGGCCACCCAAGCGGGGCAGCTCGTCGTCGGCTCGGGTCTCGCCCTGGTGCCCGAAGGCTGCGCGTCCGCCGGCGCACGCTGGCGGGCTTGGAACGTCCCCGACTCGGGCAGCTCTCCGGTCACGCCGGGAGAACAACAGACGGTTTCCCAGGCAGCAGGTGCGCTGCGGCTGGCCGTAATCCAGGCCACCGACGCCTTTGCCGCACTGGACATCGCCCGCTGGAACCCGGCCGTCGAGTCGCTTCGGCATCGCGAGCAGCCGATCTCCCTACCGCCCGACCATGTCCCGGCCGCAGCCGCGCTGGCGCACCGAGGCGCTCAGCTCACGGCGGTCCTCGAACTGGCCGCTGCTGATGCACCTGGTGGCGCGATCAGTGCCTTCGGTGCCGGCCACCGCCATGCTGCCCTGCAACCTTTGGCCGTTGCCGTCCGCGAGGCCCTGATGACCGCCTTCAGCGCGATCTCGGCCGGCCGTACCGTCGATCGCTGACCCAGCCCTTCATCCGGCCAGGCAACACCCTGCCGGGCAGATGGTCCCCAGTGTGCGTGGTCCTCCGGCCAGGCGCTCCTCGACCAGGTCCGCGATCATCGCCACGAACGCGGGATGGGTGCCGGCGGTCGCCGCGCGTTCGAGGACCAGATCATGTGCCGCTGCTGTCTCGCGGGCCTCTTTGTCGAGATCCCAGAGGACCTCGATATGGTCACTCACGAACCCGATCGGAGACAGCACGACCGCGGGGACACCCTCGGCGGCAAGTCGGATCAGATGCTCGTTGATGTCTGGTTCCAGCCAGGGCACCTGCGGCGGACCGCTGCGGCTCTGCCAGACGAGGTCGACCGTACGGCCGTGGTCGACTGCATCCACGACGGCTCGAGCGGTGATGCGGAGCTGTTGCTCGTACAGACCGCCCTGCGGACCAGCCGCACGGGCCATGGACATCGGAATGCTGTGTGCGGTCGCCACGATCCGTGCTTGGTCGGCCATGCCGGCAGGTAATCGAGTCAATGCCGCGCTCAGCCCGTCGGCGTTGGCGGTGATGAATCCCGGGTGGTCGAAGAAGTGCGGCAACTTGTCGATCGCGGGGGCGGTGGGTCCCGTCGCCTGACGCGCCCTAGCAATGTCCTCGTGGTACTGCCGGCAGCCCGAGGCAGACGAGTACGCCGATGTGGCGATTGTGACGGCCCGGTTGATCCCGTCGGCGGCCATTCGCGCGACGATGTCCTCGACAAGGGGCGCCCAGTTGCGATTGCCCCAATAGACCGGTAGCGGGCGCCCCCGCAAGGACATCTCGTTCTCGATCGCCTTGCGCAACCCCCGGTTCTGCTCGTTGATCGGGCTGACCCCGCCGAAGTGTTGGTAGTGCTCGGCCACCGACAGCAGCCGTTCGCGCGGGATGTCGCGACCGCGGGTCACGTTCTCCAGGAAGGGCAGAACATCCTCAGCACCCTCTGGACCCCCGAATGACAGCAGGAGTACGGCGTTGCCCTCGTCGTCGTCAGACACCGCCGACTGGTCAGGCGCCGATCGCGTGATAGCCCCCGTCGACGTGCACGATCTCCCCGGTGGTGGCACTGAACCAATCGGAAAGCAGTGCAGCGCAAGCCTTACCGGCGGGACCGTTGTTGTTGACGTCCCATCCCAGCGGAGCGCGTTGCGCCCAGGCGTCCTCGAACTGCTCCGAGCCAGGGATGGACTTCATGGCCATCGTCCGAAGTGGACCGGCGGCGACGAGGTTGACCCGGATGCCTTCCGGCCCGAGTTCACGGGCGAGATACCGCGCGGTGGACTCCAGGCCGGCCTTGGCCACGCCCATCCAGCCGTACACCGGCCAGGCCCGCGACGCATCGAAGGTGAGACCGACCACCGAGGCCTGCTCGCCGAAGAGCGGCCGGCAGGCGTG
>JACCQS010000375.1 GCA_013814015.1 Geodermatophilaceae bacterium
CGGTCCTGCGGGTAGAGCGGGGTGAGCTTGTGGAACTCCGGCCGCTTGCGAGCTTCGTCAGGGTCGAGTCCGTTGACCTTGTCGAGGCGGACCAAGTTGTTGTACTTGTCCCGGCGGTCGGTCTCCCGCGGCTGGCGGATCGCACCGGTGACCGCATCGCCGCGCCGCAATCCGTGCTTGCGCACCTGTTGGAGCGACACGTAGACATCGTTGGCGCCGGTGAGGTAGCCGGTCGTACGGATGAAGGCGTAACTGTCGAGTACATCGAGGATGCCCGCGACCGGGATGAGGACATCGTCCTCGGAGATCGCCGGCTCAGCCTCGTTGCCGGCGAAGCGGTCACGGCCGCCCGAGCGGCGGTTGCGATCGCGATAGCGGCGACCGCGCCGACGGCTGCCGCCCTCGAAGTCGTCCTCGTCTGAACGGTCCGGACCGCGGTCGTTGTCCCGGCCACTGTCTCGACCACTGTCCCGACTGTTGTCCCGGTCGTTGCGATTGCTGTCGCGGCTGCTGTTGCGATCGTTGCGGTTGCTGTTGCCGCGGTCGTTGCGGTTGCCGTCCTGATTGTTGCCGCGATCGTTGCGGTTGCTGTCTTGGCTGTTGCTCCGGTTGTCACTTCCCCGGTTGCCGCGGCGGCCGTCAGTGGAGGCCTCGTCGCGGTCGGTTGCGACGCGCTCCCCCTCGGTTCGGTCCCCCTCGGTCCGGTTGCCGCGGTCATTGTTGGCGGAGTTGCCCGAACGCTCGCCGGATTCGGCTCGCACGCGTCGTCCACCGGTGGAAGCGGTGTTGGGGGCCGTTGCCTGTACCGGCGCGCTCACCTCGCCATTGGGTGAGGTAGCCGATGCGGGCGATGCTTCTGTGGCAGCTGCGCCGCCATCGGTGCGGATTCGCTGATCCGCGCCATCAACTGCGCTGTCCTGACCGCGCGCTGATCGGCTGGCAGCCCCGTCCGAGCTGCCCGACTGGGCCGCCTTGATCGCGGTCAACAGGTCGCCCTTGCGCAGCTTGGCGGTGCCAGCGATGCCGAGCTGACCGGCCAGCTGTTGTAGCTCCGGGAGCAACATCCCGGTCAGGCCGCTCGCCCGACGCCGCGGCTTGGCCTCCGCCTCGGAACTCTTGGCCGAGTTCGGGCTGCTGACTGCGCGGGTCGAGGTGGGAGCAGTGGCGGCACCGTTCGAACTGGCGTCGAAGCGGTGGTCGCCTGCCTCGCTCCGCCGGGGGCCGGTGGCCTCCGGGGTGGCGAGGTCTGTGGTTTCTGTCACGTACAGGTCCTTCCCTGCTGTGTGTGTCTGCTGCGCGTACTGCGCAACCGTGTGGTGCGACCGAATCAGGAGGCGGCACGGAGCCGCTGGCCTACCTCCGATGACATGGAAGTCAAAGGCTGAAGAGCCTGATCGGGAAGATGCGAAGCTTTCGCGGCGCGGCGAAAAGGTTACGACGCAGGCGGTGTGCTCCGCGTGAGGCGCGCCCCTAGGGGCGGCAACACCGTAAGCCTAGACTGCTGGTGTCAGTCTGCACAACAGGGGTCCCTTCGAGGTTATTCCGCAGCAAACTCGACGGCGGCATCGACGCCGGCCGAGACCTCGAGCCGATGTCGGGTCCAGCCGGGCGGCAGGATCGACTCCAGGTTGGATTGCGCTCCGGTCCCGGCGATGACCAAGGCCAAGAGGCTGGGCCCGGCTCCGGAGACGACGCCTGCTATCCCCCGCCGGCGCAGTCGCTGGAGCAGCAGCGTGGTCTCGGGCATCGATGCCGCGCGATAGTCCTGGTGCAGGCGGTCCTCGGTGGCCTCCAACAGCAGCTCGGGAGCCGCGGTCAGAGCATGGATCAACAGCGCAGCGCGTCCCGCCGTGAAGGCCGCATCAGCGTGCGGGACGGTGGCCGGGAGCAGCCCGCGAGCGGTGTCGGTGGAGAACTCGAACGCGGGCACGAACAGCACCGGTTCGATGTCGCGATGCACGGGTACGGCGACGGCCGCAGCCCGATCCCCGCTTCGCCAACTGATCGCCAGGCCGCCCTGCACGCAGGCAGCGACGTTATCCGGATGCCCCTCGATGTGGGCGGCCACCGCCAGGATCTCAGCGAGGTCCAGCCGATCGTGTCCGGGAACCAGCATCCAGGCCGCCGCGACCCCCGCAGTGATCGTCGCAGCCGAGGAGCCGAGGCCGCGGCCCTGCGGGATGGCGTTGCGCACCCGGATCTCGACCCCGCCAACATGCAGACCGAACCGCTGGGCAGCCAGCCGCAGCGATCGCAGGAGCAGGTGATCCTCGTCGCGCGGTAGCGAGGCGGCGCCGATGCCTTGGATGTCGATAACGACCTGGTTGTCGGGCCGCAAGGTGACCGTGGCTTCGTCGTACAGGCTCAGCGCCAGCCCCAGGGCGTCGAATCCGGGTCCGAGGTTGGCGCTGGTCGCGGGCACCCGCACGTGTACCGAGACCGGATCCGTCAGCTGCACGGGTCAGGCCAAGCCGAGCGCTGAGGCTGCGGCTTGCGCGTCGACGGCGATCGTCACCGGCGCCGCCGACCCGGAGATCGCCCAGTCGGGATCCTTGAGCCCGTTGCCGGTGAGGGTGCAGACGACGCGTTGTCCGGGCTCGATCAGCCCGGCAGCGTGGGACTTGAGCAGACCGGCGACGCTGGCCGCCGAGGCGGGCTCGACGAAGACCGCCTCGGAACGAGCCAGCAGCCGGTACGCGGCAAGAATCTCCCGGTCGGTGACGGCGTCGATGCGTCCATTGCTCTCGTCGCGCGCCCGCTCAGCCTTCGTCCAGGACGCGGGATTGCCGATCCGGATGGCCGTGGCGATCGTGGACGGTTCCTCGACGACCCGGCCCAGGACGATCGGTGCCGCGCCCGTGGCCTGGAAGCCGAACATCCGCGGGCGCCGTGCCGCGACCCCGTCGGCGGCGTACTCGACGTATCCCTTCCAGTACGCCGTGATGTTGCCGGCGTTGCCGACGGGCAGGCAATGCACGTCAGGGGCATCGCCCAGGGCGTCGACGATCTCGAAGGCCGCGGTCTTCTGTCCCTCCACGCGGTAGTCGTTGACGCTGTTGACCAGGCTGACCGGAAAGTCCTGAGCGAGCTTGCTGGCCAAGGCCAGGCAATCGTCGAAATTGCCGTCCACCTGCAGTAGCCGGGCACCGTGGACCAGCGCCTGCGCGAGTTTCCCCAGCGCGATCTTGCCTCTGGGGACGAGCACCGCGCACAACATCCCGGCCCTCGCGGCGTACGCGGCGGCACTCGCGCTGGTGTTGCCGGTGGAGGCGCAGATCACCGCCTCGGCGCCTTCCTCGGCCGCGTGGCTGATCGCCAGAGTCATTCCGCGGTCTTTGAACGAGCCGGTCGGATTGAGCCCCTCGACCTTGAGGTACACCTGGCAGCCAGTTCGATCGGACAGGACCGGTGCGGGCAGCAGCGGCGTACCGCCCTCGTAGAGGGTGATGTTGGGGGTCGCCTCGGTGACCGGCAGCCGACCCCGGTACGCCTCGATGACCCCGCGCCATGGCCGGCGCATTTCGGTGGTCGCCAGCATCAAAAGCCTTCGACACGCATGACGCTGGTGACGTTGCGAACAATGTCCAGGGATCGGAGACCGTCCACCGTGGCCGCCAGGGCGGAGTCAGTGGCAGTGTGCGTGACGATGACCAAGGTCGCCTCGTCGCCTCGGCCGTCCTGGCGCACTGTCGAGATGGACACATCGTGGCTGGCGAACTCGTTCGCGACCGCGGCCAACACTCCCGCTCGGTCTGCGACATCGAGGCTGATGTGATAGCGCGTCGGGGTGAGCGCCATCGGGCGGATCGGCAGCGCGGCGTAGGCACTCGCGCCCGGACCTGCCGCCCCGGCGAGCCGGTTGCGGGCGACCGCGACCAGGTCGCCCAGGATGGCGCTGGCCGTCGGCTCTCCCCCGGCGCCGCGGCCGTAGAACATCAACTCGCCGGCAGCCGCTGCCTCGACGAAGACCGCATTGAAGGCATCGCCGACCCCGGCCAGCGGATGCGTACGCGGAATCATCGCCGGGTGCACCCGAACGGCGACGCTCTCGCCTTCGGGCCCGACCACCCGTTCGCAGATGGCTAGCAGCTTGACGGTCGAACCCATCTCCTTCGCCGCACGGATGTCCGCGGCGCTCACCTCGGAAATGCCCTCCCGGTGCACGTCCTGGGTGCTGACCGGGGTGTGAAAGGCCAGGCCGGCCAGGATTGCGGCCTTGGCTGCTGCATCGAAGCCGTCGACATCGGCGCTGGGATCGGCTTCGGCATAGCCACGATCGCTCGCCTCGTCCAATGCCTCGGCGAAACTGGCCCCGGTGGCATCCATCCGGCTCAGGATGTAGTTGGTGGTGCCGTTGACGATCCCCATCACGCGGAAGATCTGGTCTCCGGCAAGGGATTCCCGCAGCGGTCGCAGCAACGGGATGGCTCCGGCGACCGAGGCCTCGTAGTAGAGGTCGACGCCGGACTCGGCGGCCAGTGCGTGCAGCGCCGCGCCCTCGTCGGCCAGCAGGACCTTGTTGGCGCTGACCACGGACTTGCCGGCCTTGACCGCCGAACGGATCAGTCCGCTGGCCGGCTCGATTCCGCCGATCACCTCGATGACGATGTCCACGTCTTCGCGGGTGACCAGTGTTGCGGAGTCGGTGGTGAGCAGCTCGGGTGCGATCCCAGGGTGCCGGTCGAGGCGACGTACGGCGACGCCGACCAACTCCACCGGGCGACCGATTCGCGCGGCCAGGTCGGGCCCCTGGCTGGCCAGCAGCCTGGCCACGGCAGTGCCGACCACGCCGTGACCGAGCAGGGCTACGCGGATGGCCGGAGGCGTCATGAGTTGGCTTCGGACAGGGCGGCATCGAGTCGCCAGAGGTCCTCGGCGGTCTCGCGGCGCAGGAGTGTCTCGGACTGTCCGTCCCGGATGCCGATGACCGGAGGACGGCCGAGCTGGTTGTAGTTGCTGGCCATCGATCGGCAGTAGGCGCCCGTTCCCGCGACGGCAATCAGGTCGCCGGGGACGAGATCGTCCGGCAACCAGGTGTCGCGTACAACGATATCGCCTGTCTCACAGTGCTTTCCGACGACGCGGGCGAGCATCGGTCGAGCTGATCCGGTGCGCGAGGCGAGTACACAGGTGTAGGTCGCGTCGTAGAGCGCGGCCCGGATGTTGTCGCTCATCCCGCCGTCGACCGAGACGTAGGTACGGCAGTGCCCGCCGAGATCCACCGCCTTGACCGTTCCCACCTCGTAGAGGGAGACCGTGCCTGGGCCCGAGATGGCCCGTCCGGGCTCGACTGCCAGCCGCGGGACCGGTAGCCCACTGTTGGCGCACTCGTCGGCCACGATTGCGGTCAGCGACCCTGCCAGCGCCTTGGGTTCGGCCGGATCGTCCCCGGAGAGGTACGCGATCCCGAACCCGCCGCCGAGATTCAGTTCGGGCAACTCGACGTCGTGCTCGTCACGAATGGCACCCAAGAGTCCGACTACTCGGTGTGCTGCGACCTCGAAGCCCGCGGTGTCGAAGATCTGTGACCCGATGTGGCTGTGCAGACCGAGCAATCGCAGACCGGGAAGTCCCAGGACCCGTCGGATCGCCTCGCCAGCCGCGCCGGAGGCCAGGGAGAAGCCGAACTTCTGGTCCTCGTGCGCGGTCGCGATGAACTCGTGGGTGTGCGCCTCCACTCCCACCGTCGCGCGCAGCAGGACATCGGTGCGCACGCCCCGCTCAGCTGCCAGGAAACCGAGCCGGGCAATCTCTTCAGCGGAGTCGAGCACGACTCGTCCGACGCCCGCGGCGAGTGCCTGCTCCAACTCCTGCGTTGATTTGTTGTTGCCGTGCATCGAGATCCGCTCCGCGGGGAAGCCGGCGGCCAACGCCAGGGCAAGCTCGTTCCCGGTGCAGACGTCGAGGAACAGGCCCTCGTCGGCCACCCACCCGGCGACCCGGCCGCAGAGAAAGGCCTTGCCCGCGTAGTGCACATCGGCACCGGCGAAGGCGTCGACGAAGTCCCGGCAGCGCGAGCGGAAGTCCCCCTCGTCCAGCAGATAGGCCGGAGTGCCGTGGTCTGCGGCGAGATCGCGTACATCCACTCCGGCCAGATGCAGCACGCCATCGCGGCGCTGCGCGTTGCGCGGCCAGACCGCCGGGTCCAGGGCGCTCAGATCGGCCGGGATCCGCGGGGCGCCCTCCGGTACGGCCAGACCCGCATGCATCGGGCCGGCCGGATGCGCCCTCACATCCGCTCCGGTGCGCCGACGCCGAGCAGGCCCAAGCCGTTGGCCAGGACCGTACGAGTGGTCTCGCACAGCCACAGCCGCGGCGCCATCTCCGGTGCCGGCTCCTCGTCGCCACGGGGCAGGATGCGACAGGCGTCATAGAAGCGGTGATAGGTGCCGGCCAGCTCCTCGAGGTAGCGGGCGACCCGGTGCGGGGCTCGGAACTGCGCCGCCGCGGCGACGATGCGGGGAAACTCCCCGAGGGCACCCAACAAGTCGGATTCCTTGTCGTGGTTGAGCAGTTCCAGATGCACCCCGGCCAGGTCAGGGAGCGGGTGGCCGAGCTCGGCGGCATTGCGCAGCAGTGAGGCGATCCGCGCGTGGGCATACTGCACGTAGAAGACCGGGTTGTCCGATGTCTGGCTTGCCCAGAGGTCGAGATCAAGGTCGATCGTGCTGTCCATCGAGGACCGGACGAGGACATACCTGGCGGCGTCCACTCCAATGACCTCGATCAGCTCTGCCAGGTTCAGCGTGTTTCCTGCTCGCTTGCTCAGCTTGGCACCGCGGATGTTGACCAGCTGGCCGATGATGATCTCCAGGGTCTCGTCCGGGTTCTCGCCGAGACCTTGCACCAGGCTGCGCATCCTGCCGATGTAGCCGTGGTGGTCGGCCCCCAAGAGAATGACTACCTTGTCCGCCCCCCGCTCCCGCTTGTTCACGTAATAGGCGAGGTCGGCGCAGAAGTACGTCGGCCGGCCGTCGCTGCGGACGATGACGCGGTCCTTGTCGTCGCCGAAGTCGGTGGTGCGCAACCACATAGCCC